>JAZLIT010000109.1:0-11471 GCA_045617525.1 Solibacillus sp.
TTTCATTCGTATTAAAATTCATGGAATGGAGTCCTCTCTGTAGGTGATTGAGTCAATTTTGGTGTTGACACTCAAGCATCATACAAGAGGGCTTTTTTTATTTCAAGTCCCCGAAAATGTTCCTAACAGGAATGCTCCTTATACTAGTTTGTAGTCGGAACCATCAATCACAATACGAATTAAACTATTAAACAGCTTTTGTTGAAAAGGATTTTGCCAGTCCTCTTCATATTCAGCCATTAACCACATTACTTCATCAAGAAAGACATGCTGTTTCGCCTTTTGCCAAAATAGTTTCTCTTTATCGCTTATAACAATATATTTTTTATATCCGGATAAAAATAATTCCCATTCATCTATGGTAAAGACCTGGTCTGGGGCTTGAACATGCTCATTATGAAAAAGTAATAATGCCAGAGCGAGGTCAAAGATTCTTGGTATCCAAGTAGCATTATCTGGATCAATTAGAAATGGTTCTGGTGTTAAAACTAGATTATTTGCTTTAAAATCATGAGGAGTTGCAACATGTGGTAATCCTGCATGGTTAATCAGCTCTTGACTCGCAACACTTTCCAGTAGTACTGTTTTTAACCTTGTATCAATTTCAACTCCAGCTTTATCCGCATGTTGAATAATCGCTTCCATACTCTCTTCTACTTCCTGCTGATTAAAATCGTAAACATCATATTCCAGAAGATTATAAGCATTAGAAACAGGAGAAAAACTATGAATTTGTCCTAATAATTTTCCAGCTTCATAGATTTCTCCTTCTTTTCCTGCGTATTGCTTACCTTCTATAAACGGATAAACAACATAATTCGTATCCTCATATTTTTGTGGATTATCTACTTGTAACTTAACTGGTGTTACGACATTTATCCCTCTATCTTTTAGCATATTAGTATAAGCCATTACATTATCTGCTCTTCTTTGTGTACGTTTTACAACAACATCCTGATCACCATATTTCACTCGATATACTGGTGAAAATGGATATATACTTAAAGGTTCTTCTTTAACTTCAAATCCAAATATATTCAAAATCGCTTTTCCACTCATCACTTTTAACCACCTGTTAATTTATTTCTGAAGCATAAAAATTGCAGTATCAAAAAGCTGCAACCTGCAAAGTAATCTCTCGGTCATTACTCATAGCCCATTTACTATATTACTCCCTTTATTATTTGGAGTAAATATCCATTTAAGTTATATAATGTTTTCTCTTAAAATATCTCGATGTTTCCTGCTTATACATTTGATTTAAAATACAGATATTCCGGTACCTGGTAGCCTTCAAATGGAATTTCAGAAAATTTATTTCATAACTATACATTAATTTGGTTAATAATAATGAAACATTCATTTTAAAAAGGAGTCTCTTATGACAAAAAAATTAATTCAGGCTATTTCAGAACATTCTATGCCATTAAGCGATACAAGTTTAAATAAAATTGTGGAGGCCGTTGGAGATGCCAAAATTGTGATGATTGGCGAAGCGTCTCATGGAACATCAGAATTTTATAAAATTCGTGCTGAGCTCTCGAAAAAGTTAATTGAACAAAAAGGCTTTCAATTGATTGCAGTAGAAGGCGATTGGCCATCCGCCCAAGCAGTGAACCGCTATGTAAAGGGCTACAGTGTAGAAGCTGAAACCGCAAAAGATGTTCTAATGAAAGCTTTCCATCGTTGGCCAGCGTGGATGTGGGCCAATGAAGAAGTCGCAACCTTTACGGAGTGGTTAAAAGAGTTAAATATAAATCGCGAACAAAAAGTAGGCTTTTATGGCATAGATTTATATAGCCTATTCGAATCAATTGATGAAGTATTAAAATTTTTATCGAATAATCCGCAACACCAAGTTGATTTAGAGCATGCAAAAAAGGCTTTCACTTGCTTTGAACCATACAATCGAAGTCATGAGCACTATGCCCTTTCTGCAGCTCAATTTTCTGATGAATGTATTAATGAAGTAGCTCACTTATTAAGCTCATTACGTAATCATAAAGAACATTATTCGAGTAGGCAGGAAGAAGATTTAAATGTAGTGATGAATGCACTCGTAGCAAAAAATGCAGAATCGTACTACCGAGAGATGATGTCTGATGAAAAATCGTGGAATACGCGGGATTATCATATGGTGGAAGCCATTCATGAATTACGCAAATATTACGGAGAAGAAACAAAGATCATCGTTTGGGAGCATAACACACATATCGGTGATGCTTCTGAAACATCGATGAAAGATGAGCAGCTGATAAATGTCGGTCAAGTCATTCGAGAGCAATGTGGGAAGGAAAACACCTATGCAATTGGTTTTGGTACGTATGAGGGCACTGTGATTGCTGCAGATCGTTGGGGAGACCCTTTCGAAATCATAAAAGTCCCACCTGCTAATCTAAACAAATGGGAAGGCCAACTCCACGCAGCTAGTCCAGAAGATAAAGTATTGATATTTAATGATGAAAATAGAGAATTGTTTAATGACTGGATTGGTCACCGTGCGATTGGCGTTGTGTATAATCCGGCGTTTGAAGCCTACGGAAATTACGTTCCTTCCAGAGTTGGTAGCAGGTACGATGCATTTATTCACATCGATCAAACGAATGCTTTACATCCTTTCTAATAATGATAATAAAGAAAGAAACGCCTCAGAAGTATCACCTACTTTTGGGGCGTTTCTTTCTTTTCCTATTAATATGTAATCGGTGAAATGTTGCGGAGTGCATAGAAAAAGACCTTGAACAAAAAGGTCCTAATAATGTTATTTTTTTTCACAACTGACTGTAGACCAAAAGCCATCCTTCTTTAACACAACTTCTTCTACTTTATCAAAGTTTTCAAAACATTCCTCTATAATGAGTTGATTTGCTTGGTGATTCTTATAAATTTGATTAAATACTAAACCGTCTATCGTTAGAATAGCAATACTTCCAACTATTGCAATAATCATATTTAGTCTATTTTTGTTCAAATATCCCCTCTCCTTTCATATTCATACTCCTATATATTACCATTTATTATACAGTTACCCTAATTATTCTCATATCCAAACTTGATGCCTACCTTTCAAAGTTGTGGAGGAAAGTGGTCTTGGTTTGACACTATGAAGAATATAATAAAATGTAGTAAACGTTTGTTTAAAAACAGAACTTTTGCTGGTTCTATGAATATGCTGCAAACAGTAATAAATTTTCATCGACAATGATTTCCACACCCGAAGCAAGTAAGTCACTTAATGATTCTACTAAGGGGCCAATCAGGAAAGCACATCCAATTATTCCGGCAGAAGAATTTATTTATCAAACTTTTCAAATAATTATAGCCCTCTGTTAGTTCTTGTTTTTTAGCACCATTTTTACAAACTAACAGCGTGGAGGCGCAAATCTATTAATAGAGTAACGATGTCTCCTTCAATAAACATCCGATTTAAAAAAGTCCGTTTAAAATTGCCTACACCAAAAAACTTTTCATCGGGTGCGATGCTATTAAATGAAATTAAAGCAAAGAAATAATTTTTGTCCCTTGATGAAAATGCATCTTCCAACGCCCATCAGTTAATTTCCAAATCGAACTACGTAATGAATGTTGTTTATCCATCTCATTAAAAATTCGGTAGGTTGTTAAAACTATTTCTTCAGACAAAGGATGAATTTCAAAATCACTCAATTTCATTTTTACTAAACTAAGAGTCATTTCACCAATGTTCTCATCTTTGTACAATACTTTACCTGAGCTACCGAATTCAAAAAAAGTGTCTGCAAGTAAATTAGCTAGCTCATCTTTTGATGTCCTGATTTCTGGTTTTAACAATTTTCCCTCTAGTTGAAATAACTGTTCTTTTAAAAAAGATCTATCCTCCATTTATACCCACCTTTTTCCGTTCATATTATTGATAATAACTTGCTTTGAGTTACTGAATTTGAGGAGCAAACCTTAATCCGCTCTAAATTAACTAAACGTATATTATCTTGCCATTTCAATTACATCTGATAATCTTTTAACTACGAATCAAACATCTTTACAAGCCCATGCATCAATTTCTACTTTAAACGAAGGTGCTGCTAGTGCTACTACATAAATCATTGTAGTACAAGGAAGATGTTCTCCGAGAAAATCTCCAATTATTTTTCTTCGTTGTTCCACTTCAAAATCTCCAACTAAGTAAAATACCATTTTTGTCAAATCTTTAATCTCCATTTCAGCAGCATCAAGATTCTTATTTACGTTTTCTAAAGCCAATTGTAGTTGCTCTAGCGGATTCTCTGGTACAGTGCCATCTATTCTCATACCTAATTGTCCAGATAAATTCAACCATCTATTTGGACCTATAACCTCTATTTGGTGTACATAAGGAGCCACTGGGTTATGAATTGTATCTGGATTCCTTGAAATTTTCACTTTAAATCATTCCTTTACCTAATATTTTACTCATAAAGTTTGTTTTTCTTTCAAAACCTTGTTTTTTTGTTGTAGTTATCCAAAATTTCTATCTAGGAAGAGAAGTAGGGAACTACCTGCACAAAGGAACATTGCAATTTTAGTAATGATATACATTGAAGATTCAATTGAATTTAACTTTCGCTCTTTCTTTACTTTTTTGAAAAATCGATAATAGTAAAACGAGCATAGAAGTAATATTGCCGCAGATATTTGAAATAAATTTTCTAATAGATTAATCAAAAAATCATCTCCCTGTATTTAAATTCTCTTTTCTTCTAATCCCATTTGGCGGGGTCATTAATTGATTTCTTCTGGCTAAATATTTTGGTAGACTAACATTTTTCAAACAAATAATAGCGTCATAATGAGCTTTAGGTATGATTATTTTTGGCAAACTCCTCGCATGCCGGATTCGGAAAGCGCCCACTTTTTTGTACTGAATTTACTTTCATTCAACTGAAAAATATTGACCTTTCAGATATTTATTGCAGATGCTTTCTATTTGATGTAATAACTAGAATACGAAACATATTCGTATAAGTTTCAATTAAATGGGAATTTTGGGTCTGTAAAATTACAAAAATACTGTTAATCTTGTTTGATAAACAAAATTGCAGCAGGGAATATAACCACCAAAATAAAGTGGTTATATTCCCTGCGGTTATCGCTTGTTAATGGGATTCAATAATTCTTGAGTGTCTTGTTATTTTCGGTAGTATTTAGCTTATGATATTTCATTCAATACATAGTTCATCACTTGTTCACTACTGTCCATAGAAAGTGCAATTTTAGCTAGTTCTTTCATTTCACTTTGCCTTAAATTATTAATTTGATCTCTGGCCTTTAATATTGAAGGTACACTCATTGAAAATTCATCTAATCCTAGACCAATCAATAGTGGAATTGCAGTCGCATCTCCTGCCATTTCACCACACATACCAACCCATTTTCCTTGTAAATGTGCAGCATCTATGACCATTTTTATAAGCCGTAAAATGGCTGGATTGTATGGCTGATAAAGGTATGATACTCGTTCATTCATTCTGTCAGCAGCCAGCGTATATTGAATAAGATCGTTTGTGCCAATACTAAAAAAGTCTACTTCTTTTGCAAACTGAGTCGCTAGTATGGCAGTCGAAGGAATCTCAACCATGATTCCGATTTCAAATGTACCAGCCACTGGAATCCCCTGCTCTTGAAGTTTCTTTTTTTCTTCCATTAATAACTGCTTAGCTTCTCTAAATTCTTCTATAGTAGCAATCATCGGAAACATGATCTTGAGGTTTCCAAAACAACTTGCTCTTAATAACGCTCTTAACTGCGTTCGAAATAAGCCTTGTTGTTGTAAACAGAAACGAATTGCACGTAAACCCAGGAAGGGATTTAATTCTTCAGGAAGTTGTAAAAAGGGAAGTTGCTTGTCTCCCCCAATATCAAGGGTGCGGATGACGACTGGTTTACCCTCCATTTTTTCAAGTACTGTTTTATATGCCTCAAATTGCTCTTCCTCCGTAGGTAGTGAATCTCTCTCCATATACAGAAATTCTGTACGATAAAGACCTATTCCCTCTGCCCCATTTGCGAGTACCTGCTTTACATCCTGAGGCGTCCCAATATTTGCAGCTACCTCAATTTGAATACCATCTAATGTAATTGTTGGTGTATTTTTTAATCGTTCAAGTACTTTCATTTTTGCTTCAAATTCAGCTTTTTTTTCTTTGTAATGGTCAATCAGTTGTTGAGCAGGATTAATAAATATTTCCCCACTATCCCCATTCAGTATTATGAAATCTCCATTTCGAATAATTTCCGTGGCAGTTGTTGTACCTACAATTGCTGGGATCCCCATGGAACGTGCCATGATGGCAGAATGGGATGTACGTCCGCCTAAATCAGTTGTAAAACCTTTTGCAAATACTGAATTCAATTGTGCTGTTTCAGAAGGTGCTAAATCTTTTGAGACAATGATTACTTCTTCAGTAATTAAATTCAAATTTGGTATTTCAACGTTTAATAAATTTGCCAGAACTTGTTTTGTTACATCTCTTATATCTGCTGCACGTTCACGCAAATATTCATCATCAAGTTGTTCAAATAGTTCAATCAATGATAAGGAAGTTTCTTGCAATGAAAATTCAGCATTTACACCTTCATTCACTTGATTTTCAACTGTTTCGATTATTTCCGGGTCACTTAATACAAGTAAATGGGCATCGAAAATAGCAGCATTTACTTTACCTAGCTCCGTCTCTGTTCGATCTCGAACGATTTGTAATTGCTGTTTGACTGAATTCACAGCAGCGTGAAACCGTGCAATTTCATTAGCGGGATTTAGAATGGGCTTTTTTTTGACTGAGAGTTCCGGCTCCACCAATAAGAATGCCTTTCCCATTGCAATTCCCCCTGAAGCAGCAATTCCTCTGAGCAAAGTCATATTTCAACTAAACCTTCAGATTTTAAATATTGGTCGAGCTCTTGTAGTACTTCTTCCTCATCTTCCCCCTCAATATAAATAGAAAAAGATTGTCCTTTCCCAAGTCCTAGAGACATCACGCTAAGGATAGATTTTAAGTTCACTTTTCGCTCATTTTTTTCAATTTGAATCGTAGAAGAGAATTTTGATGCAACTTGCACTAATCCCGCTGCAGGTCTTGCGTGGATGCCTGTTTCAGTAAGAATCACGTACGATTTTTTCTTCAAAAAAATCATCTCCCTTTATGATATTGAAACTATACTTTTGATAATGATTGTAAACCGCTTTAAATAGCCCTGTACCTGGCCTTATAGTAGTAAATTTTTCAATTGCATATTGTATTCCTTCCAGTTGAATCGTTTCTTGTAACTGCTTTGCCTCTACGTCTTCTAAGTAGTCATACTTTAAAGCAAAGGCTATCCCCATAGCCAAATGGTTAGGAACCTCACCGAAAAGCTCTACATATTTAGTAGCCGGACTTACGAGCCGATCATTTGCCATCAGTTTACGTATAGGAGAACGGCCCACCCTTGTAGTGACGTCCGGTATAAAGGGATTATGAAAACGACTTATGATTTTATCAACATATTCCTTATGTGCTTGTTCATTAAATCCATGCTTGGCTACGAGGTATTTACTTGTCTCTTGAAGCACATTCACTATTAACTTTTTAACGTTCTCATTAGAGACTGCTTCATGTATTGGTAGAATCCCTTCTAAATAACCTCCATAGGCCGCGATTGCATGTCCGGTATTCACTGTAAAGAGTTTTCTCTCAATATATGGCTCTAAGTTTTTTACATATGTAATTGCTTTTATTGGTGGAGGAGAACTATCCATTTCTGTTCGTTCTACAATCCATTCATAAAATGGTTCAACTATAACTGCCAGCTGATCTTCATTTGATTGATTTGGAACGATACAATCTACCGCAGCGTTTGGAAAGCGATAATGTATATTAAATTGTGCAATTTCATCTTCAGTTAACTCCTTATAAACACACTCCTTCAGATAGGAGCTTCCGCCAATCATATTTTCACAAGCAATAATTGTTAATGAAGGTTTAGACTGTTTGAGACGTTTTTTTAACCCTTGTGCTAATAATTTTGCAATATGAGGAAGAATATTAGGCCCAACAGCAGTACTGACAATTTCTGCATTAACAATTGCCTCAATAACTAAAGCTGGTTGAATGGAACTATTAATGCCCTGGACATCTTTCACCAAAAATTGTTCATGCAGATCATTAGCAAATTGAACAATGTATTGTCTTTTGTCATTTAATAAATTCACTAATTCATCATTAACATCTATAAAACAAGTTTTAAAACCAGATTGGTACAATAAATAACCAATAAACCCTCGGCCAATGTTCCCAGCGCCAAAGTGGACAGCATTCATTTAAACCTCATCCTTAAAAAAAGCGAACACATCTTTTGTTGAAGTTGTATTGACAATTTTATGGACATTGCCTATATCTGATACAACAATCGCAATTTTAGATAAGATGTCTAAATGTTCATCACCCTTCCCAGCAATACCAAAAATCAACTTCACTATATTTCCATCCCCAAAATCTACGCCATTTGGTACTTGAATGATGACAATTCCAGATTCTAAAATTTCCCTTTTCCCTTCATCTGTCCCATGAGGAATAGCAACAAGATTTCCGATATAGGTTGACGTCAACTCTTCACGCTCTAACATTTTTTCTATATAGGTTTTTTGAACATAACCCCGCTCCACAAGTAATTTCCCTGTTAAACGGATTGCCTCTTCTTTAGTTTTAAACACCTGTTTCATTAAAATATTTTCCAACGATAAAATCGGCAGTGTCAATACAACGACTCCTTCATTATTTTTTTGTAGGCACTGTTCTATGAAGTAAGTGCTTCATTGTACGTTGACTAACATTGCCGACGGACAAGCTTCTAATAATAATGGAATTTAACAGCGCCTTATTGAATCAAAACTCGGCCATATTTTGCCTAGGCCGAGTTTAGTATTTTAATTTTCCTTTAACTTTTCAATCAGTTCATCATATGCAGGACTGTTTAAAAAATTATCCACAGAAATATGACGAGCATTTGGCAATTTTTCTTTTGCGCGTCCCGTTAAATCTTTGTGTGTAATAACTATATCTGCATTATTTGGCAAATCACTAATTGAGGTATTTTTCACATTCACATCAAGATTGGCCTCTTTTATTTTGTTTCTTAAAATGGAGGCCCCCATTGCACTTGATCCCATACCTGCATCGCATGCAAATATAATACTTTCAATTCTTCCAGTGAATTTCGTAGTGGATTGGCCAAGAAGCTCCGCTGCTCTGCTTTCTTTACCTTTTAGGGAAGTAGCTTTTTCTGTTGCTACTGCTAATTCATCTTCATCCGTATCTTTAGATGTTTTTAATATAAGAGCAGCAATGAGGAAGGAAACAACTGCTGCAATTACTACGCCTAAAATAACCCCCACAAAACCCCCTTTTGGCGTTAACGCTAATACTGCAAAAATACTACCAGGTGACGGGGCTGCCACTAAACCTGCGTCAAATAATTGCAGGGTAAATACCCCTGATGCTCCTCCAGCGATTACAGCTAGGATTAGCTTAGGCTTCATTAATATATACGGGAAATAGATTTCATGTATCCCCCCAAGGAAGTGGATAATCCCCGCTCCTGAAGCCGTTTGCTTTGCAATACCCTTCCCGAAAAACACGAATGCCAGTAAAATCCCTAGACCTGGCCCAGGATTTGCTTCGAGTAAAAATAAGACAGATTTTCCTACCTCGGCAGCTTGATCAATTCCGATAGGACCTAAAATTCCATGGTTAATGGCATTGTTTAAAAACAAAACTTTTGCTGGTTCTATGAATATGCTTGCAAACGGTAATAAATTTGCATCGACAATGATTTCAACACCCGAAGCAAGTAAGTTACTTAATGACTCTACTAAGGGGCCAATCACTTTAAATGCAACTAACGTGAAAGCGCCTCCAATTATTCCGGCAGAAAAGTTATTAACGAGCATTTCAAAGCCGGACTTAATTTTCCCTTCAATCGCTTTATCAAACTTTTTGATAACCCATCCACCTAATGGACCTACAATCATTGCACCCAGGAACATCGGTATCTCGGAACCAACGATTACGCCCATTGTTATCGTTGCACCAACTACCCCACCTCGAATACCATAAACCATGCGCCCACCAGTAAACCCTATTAAAATAGGCAATAAATAATTGATCATTGGCCCAACTAATTCTGCAAAACTCTCATTCGGAATCCAACCAGTCGGAATAAATAATGCCGTTATAAGTCCCCATGCAATGAACGCGCCAATATTCGGCATAATCATGCCACTTAAAAAAGTCCCCATTTTCTGTATTTTGGTTTTATAATCCCTTTGTGCTTTTTCTCCCACTTTCCAAGACCTCCCCCGTAATATTTGTGAAAATACTCCCATTACCGACTCATGTCTATTCGAGATATGTATATGAACTAAAAATAAAAAATATTTACACTTTTTTTAATTAATCGTCCGATCAAAAAAGTTAAAGAGGCATTGACATAAGTAGTCTTGGAGCATGTGGTTTAATTCGAAACAACGCGAATAACCTTACCTCGGCATTGTTTACATGTCACTCCATTCGAAAAAGAAAAACCGCAGAAGAACATAACCACAAAAAAAATGAAGTGGTTATATTCCCTGCGGTTTTAAACATACAAATTATTTGAGATAGTTTGTAATCTCTATTTTCACACGATTTAAGAGGTTTGTTTCATCTAATACTTCTAATATCAATTTCCCTTTATGAATATAATTAATGTCCTTAGTGAGTTTTAAGTTATTGAAACAAATGCCCATACGAACATATATAATCCCCATTAAAACACTCAATTTAAAAATTTTAGCTAAAGTTAACGCTTTTTGTAATTGGTCCAACGCTTTTTCCTCTAAATTCTCTTTTATTAACATTAAGCTAAAATTCATTCTTAAATTGACTTCAATTCTATTAATAAATTGGAAATTTCCGTATTTAATTAGAGCTTTTTCAATATATCCCATCGTTAAATGTGCAACATCTACAGGGAAAAGAGAAAAAATACAGTTAATAATGTAAAGGTCTTTAATGAAAAGGTGCTCCTTATTAGAGAAGAAATCTAAGATATGAAGAGCCTGTTCTCTGTTAAAAAAAATATCATTGTGTTGAAATGCTTCCAGTAAAAATAGTGATATTTGATGAAGCAAAATAATCGTCGCATCAGATTGACCTTCTAAATAGGTTTCACATTTTTTTATAAAAGCTTTTAATAATTCTATATTAGTAATCGAAAATCTAAAAAACTCTCGATATAAGTTTTCTTCTTCGGAGTAACTGTATCCATTTGCGATATAGAGGGCTTCCTCTAAATCTATATTGAGATTTTTTAATATCCCTATGAAAGCTGTCGACGGAATATCAGCCGTATTATTTTCGTATTTTGAATAGGTAGCCTGTGAAACACATCCAGAACTAACATCTTTTTGTGTGATTCCCTTTAATAAACGTATATCA
>JAZLIT010000110.1:0-5323 GCA_045617525.1 Solibacillus sp.
AGGTTTACTGTTTAGAAATATAATTTGATGGACAAAAAAGGACCCGGAGTTTAAATTCCGGGTTTGATTAGCACTTACTTGTATTCGTCCATGACATACTGCCTCGCTTTCACATTGAATCTTAGATTTACCTAAGAAAACACTGTTTTAGCTTTATTCAGTTTTGATGGTCCTTTTGAGATTGATCATTCGCACTCATCGGGTTAACCCTCCTAGTCATTTGGATTAGAAGTGAAATCTTTAATAGTATAGGTCATTTTTATTTTTTTATACGCTAAAGATTATTTCCATAATCCAAAAAAAATACAACGTTTTCCTTATACAGAGCCTTTAATTTATAAAAATTTATAAAATTAAAAGGAATCTTTTCTTTAATATAAATCCACCAACACATGCTAACATTTTGCTAACGTAATCAGGAAACCGATTAATTATCATTAAGATGCCAGGAATGATGTAAAGGCCGACACGACGTCGGTCATGCGGGCGTTGCCACAGGATGTGGCGATATTAGCCCGCGTTCCTTTAAAAGCACCCTTGATATGAAAGGGTTTTTATGTAAGGTGGAAGTGATTTACTAACATTGTAGCAAATAATCGAAGCGTCTCATGAGTTGTGCAAACTTATGGGATGCTTCTTTTTTCATTTCTTTCGTAATATGTAGGTAAATGTTTTTGGTGATTTGATCATCAGAGTGGCCAAGTCTGTCCATAATTTGTTCGAGTGCTACACCTGCCTCTCCCAACAGTGGCGTATGCGTATGTCGTAAAGAGTGCGGTGTTAGGTCTGTATTCAAATGGGCCAGAGTTAGTAACCTAGCCATCCGGAGCTGTACCATTTTGATGACCATTGGGTAACCGGGATTACGCGTTGTTTTAGCAAAGATGAAGTCCTGTTGAGCGTAGAAGATAATAAGGTTTTAAAGGTAAAAAATGGTATAATAAACTTCTAAAGGAGTGCTGAAAATATGAAATTAAAAATTTTAGATTCAACTTTTTCTGTTGTGAAGTTTCCACCCAATGAAACAATACCATTATGGGCATTAAACTCCGATGTATTTTCTATTACCCGAACAGATGAGGAACTGTCTATCGTGTGTCCTTTCGAATGTTTATCCATGAACGAAGTATTTAAGGATGTTGAAAATGATTGGAAGTGTATAAAAGTAGAGGGAGTTTTAGACTTTTCCTTAACTGGAATATTATCATCATTAACGAATCCATTAGCTGAAAATAAAATCAGTATCTTTGCTATTTCAACTTTTAATACGGATTACCTGCTTATTAAAAGCCATTCAATTGAAAATGCAAAAGTCGTATTAGAGAAAGAAGGTCATATATTTAGCGATATATATAAAACTTATTAAATCATCAGATGGTATAGGTAAACAAGACGTAAACAACTTGGTGTTTTTTCGCGTATGAAAAATATCGATATTATTACCTGAATATTGTGTGTTTTGTAGTTGAAAGTTATTGAAGGTGGGATTAATTGTGTACATACCAAAAGCATTTGAAAATAACGATAAAATAAAATTATATGATTTTATTAAAAGAAACAGTTTTGGAATTTTGTTTTCCCAAGAAGAAAATGGTCCTTTCGCAACACATTTACCTTTCTTAATTGATGAAAAAAAAGGCGAAGTTGATGTACTAATGGGGCATATGGCAAAACTAAATCCTCACTGGAAATACTTAAACAATAAAGAAGTCCTGGTGATTTTCTCTGGACCACATGCTTATATTTCGCCAACTTGGTATAACGAAGATAATACTGTACCTACTTGGAATTATATAGCAGTCCACGTATATGGAACGGTTAGAATAATTAATGAAAAAGAAGAAATGGTTGAATTAATGGAAAAGACGGTAAATATTTATGAATCCACAATGCCTAACCCGTGGAAAGCTCAATTCGATAATAAATTTATAGATGGTTTAATGAACGGTATAGTTGGATTTGAAATTTCAGTTAATAAGATTGAAGGAAAATTTAAGTTAAACCAAAATCATTCGATAAAAAGGCAACAAAACCTTGTCACAGGATTAAGAACCAGCAACCAATATAATTCAGAAGAAATTGCAAGAATTATGGAAGAGAACATTAAAGCAAATACTTGAAAAATGATTTAATTTCTTTATGTATGCTTTACACAGGTGGAGTGTATGAACACATGCTAACATTTTGCTAACAACAATCATATGGAAAACCATTAATTATCATGAAAGATGTTACATATAAGATTTTCAAAAACCTTGATTTACCGCACTTTAGGAACACACCGTAATAGATAAGTACACACTTTCACCTTATGCCAGGAATGATGTAAAGGCCGACACGACGTCGGTCATGCGGGCGTTGCCACAGGATGTGGCGATATTAGCCCGCGTTCCTTTAAAAGCACCCTTGATATGAAAGGGTTTGTATGTAAGGTGGAAGTGATTTACTAACATTGTAGCAAATAATCGAAGCGTCTCATGAGTTGTGGAAACTTGTGGGATGCTTCTTTTTTCATTTCTTTCGTGAAGGTCTGCGCGTGCAAGTAGCCGTGCCATCCGGACTTTAACCAAAGATTTGTGCAGTAATAGCAAATAACTCTTTATTCCTATATGGCATATTAATGGAGTTCTTTATCATTATCGGAGGATTACCAACTTTTACAAATCCACTTTTCTCCAAGAATAACATGAGCCCATCATTACTGGATGGCACATCAATCCTTAACTTTCCTTGATGATTAAGAACTAACCCATCGATTATTAAAGCAGCTGTTTGTGAATCTGGTGCTACAATAGGTCCTATTAATAGATTGACTGGTCCTAATATGGATAATCCAAATCCAATAATCCTCCCCTTTAGATTTCTAACAACTAAACATTGTTTTGATTGATTTATCCTGTTAAGAAGTAATTTTCTTCTCTTATCACCAAATGCAGCTGAATCTAATGCAATAATTTCATTGATATCTTTCTCACTGTATTTCTCTAAGGAAATTTCTCGATTGTTAAACAATTTAGTTGGAATATAATTATCACTTAAATACTTATGTACATAGTCGACAGTAATAAAATCCAATTTTTCATATAAGGGTTTCCCATCTTCGGTTGAAATTAACATTATTGAGGTATTTTGAGAAACACTGTCTATACATTTCTGAGTAGCCTTTTTTCCTAAGCCTAAACCTCTATATTCATTATTAACAATAACCATACCAATTGAAGCTAAATCAGTTTCATAAGGTATTATTGCGGCACTCGAAATAACTTTCCCCACAGCATTTTTATGTCCGTATATTTTACCAGATGACATAACGGTTCTAATTTCATACTCATCATAATCCCAGCCAACTGATGCAGAAAGTTCTATTAAATCTAAAATATCATATTTATCAAATTCCACTAATTCCAACACTATTTTATTGTCTGTCTGCATTAGAAATCCCCCTAATTCAATCATCTTATTTTTACGTTCAGACATCGAGTTCATCATTTCTAAACGCATTAAATTTGGATTACTTAGCTCTCGATCCAATGTAGTAAAACCTCATCGGTAATGACGCCCATTAAACCAGCCTTTCCCTCACCATATATTAATTATGCTATTATCATTATAGAAAAATAAGGAGTGATTGCATTGAATATTTTAGAATATCAAAAATGAGCACAGATTTTTATAAAAAGCGAGGCTGGTACGATTTAAATGCTTTTATACGCATCAACTTTTAAACAGAAGAAGTTGGTGTAGTGTCGAAAGTAATCCGTACAATCGAAATTGGTCGGTATCGCCCAGGATTGCGACATGAAAAAGGAAACGAAATCGCAAGAAAATTAAAGAATTAAAGGAGAAATCAGTCTTGATATATTATGTAATTGACGCTTTTACGGATAGTAAATTTGGCGGAAATCCAGCTGGTGTCGTGATTCACGAAAATGCAAACGAACAATTTATGCAGAAATTTGCTGCTGAAGTTCGCTTTTCAGAAACAGCATTCATCAAAAAAATAGACAAAAAAACCTTTGAAATTAGATTTTTCACCCCAACTGCCGAAGTAGACCTTTGTGGTCATGCTACAATTGCCTCCTTTAAAGCCTTATTAGATCATCACATGATTGAAGATAACGATACCTATTATATGAAAACAGAAGTTGGTATACTGCCAGTTGAAGTCAAACAATCTTTTATTATGATGGAGCAAGGTGAACCTAGATTAGGGAAAATATTTAATGATTATGATGAATTGGCGAAGCTATTTAATTTGGATAAAAACCTAATAGGCAGTGAACAGTTCAATTTAGTTCCGCAAGCTGCAAGCACTGGCCTTTGGGATATCATGTTACCAATCAAAACAAAAGAAGCGTTATATGGGTTAAATCCCGATTTTAAAGCCATTGCAGCATATACAGAGGAACATTCAGTCGCAGGCATCCATGCATTTACGCTTGATATAACTAGCACAATAGCGGAGAGTCGAAACTTTTGCCCACGCTATAGCATTGACGAGGAAGCCGCAACAGGTACTTCAACTGGGGCTTTGACCTATTATCTTTATGAAAATCAAGTCATTCGTGAATTGAATAAAGAATTCACTTTTCTACAGGGCTATAGCATGGACAGACCTTCTACTATTATTACAAAATTAATCAATAAAAATAAGCCCCAAATTATGGTGGGTGGGAAGGCCATTATTTTAACAAAGGGCAAAATATACTAATCATTTACATCTAAAAATATAGATTTTTAATGGTACTAACTTAGTAAAATAGCCACATAAATTAGACAAGCTATGTGAATTGTCTAGGTAATTAAAGAAAATAGAATATTATGGTGATTTAAAAGAAGATCATGATGCAATGTACTTAAAATATTGTTTATGGACGTAAAGAATGGGGGGAGTAGTATGATTATAGTTAGAACAGCTATTTTATGGATTATTATATCAACTCTCATTAATGCATATTTAATGACATTACCCATACCTGTTTTACGAAAAAGAGATTACCCGGCTAACTATCTAATTAAACAAGATAATAGGATAGTTATACAAAACAAAAGGGAATGTGCAGCATTTTCAACAGCATATGTGTTGCGTTATTTTGGAATGGAGGCCGATGGAGAAGAGTTATATACTAATTTCCCTAGTAAAACAAGATTAGGTAATGTATATCCAAAAGGAATCCGTACGGTGTTAGGGAAAAAGGGATTTAAAACAAACTATTATAAAGGAAATATAAATACATTAAAGTACGAAGTTAGTAAAGGAACTCCTGTAATTGTTTTTATTAAAGTACAGAAGGATCGTAATAATTTGCATTTTGTCCCTGTT
>JAZLIT010000111.1:0-21114 GCA_045617525.1 Solibacillus sp.
TTATTTTCATTGGCCCCAATAATGTCGTGCGAACGATCACCTATCATGACGCAGCCATCAGCACTCGATAAATGCAGTTGTTTCATCACCTCTAGAATCACCTCGGCCTTTGCCGTTCTTGTCCCATCTAACTCACTTCCAACAATACAGTTGAAAAAGTGATGCAAATTAAAATGATGTAAAATCGCTTCGGCAAATACAGTTGGCTTCGATGTTGCTACCGCAAGTTTAAGCCCTTGAGCGCGTAATGCTGTCAGCAATTCAGCTATGCCAGTATAGACTTCGTTTTCAAACATGCCTTTTTCCTTAAAGCGCTCTCTATAGTATTGCAGCGCTTCTTGAACTTGCTGATCATTCATATCGTAATAGGTTTTAAAACTCTCCTGCAATGGTGGTCCAATAAACGGTGTTAGTTGTTCTGAATTCTTAACCTCAATCCCCATTTTTTTTAATGCGTAGTGCACGCTTTTCGTAATGCCCTCTTTTGGGTCCGTCAGTGTTCCATCTAAATCAAATAGTATTACAGAATATTTTTGCATAAGTCGCTCCTTCTTAGATAATCTTTTTTAAAAGTTATGTATGTATTTAAAAAATTGTATCAAACAAGTTGTTAAGAACACAAGGAGAATAAGGATTACTATTTTTGATTCGGGAATACTAAATCATGTAGAAAGGAGTAGATATGAAATGCGTAAATTTTGGCTATTAATGGCAACATTACTTGTTACAATTGGTTTAGTTGCTTGTGGCGACAAGGATAAGGTCACAAAAGATGGAAGCACGAATACTGAAGATGCAAATACTGGAGGTACGACATCTGAGCCTGCAGTAACAACGGATTATCCATTTGTAGAATTTTCACTTGATGTAGATTACACAGCAACTACATCCTATGAAGTAAGCTATGAGCGCGAAGTGGATGGAACGGAAGCTTCAATCGAGGACGAGGTGAAAAAAGAGAAATATGAGGGAAATGTGGCATTCGACAAGCTCGATCCTTTATTTAAGCAATTTACCTTCGATGCAACAACACCAAACGCAGATGTAATTGCTCAAGTCGTTGAAGTGTTAAAACTAGACCCAAACTATTTACAATTTGAATTAAAAGTACGCTTTTCTGATGGTACTGTAAAAGAATATTTAGAATTGAAATAACACAATAAACCGCGTAATCATGGCTAAATGTCGATGAATTCGCGGTTTTAATTTAGTGATTTTTCAAAGTGACGCGGGTGTTGGCAAATTTGAATACGGTTTAGGACAATACTGAGGAAAATTCAACAACGGACATGCTTGCGCTTAAAGCCTATGCGCCCTTTCGCAACATCCTTTTCAATAATTTCAGCTGCATTTAAGAAAGTGCTCTTTTTCGCGTCCTTCTTAATTTCAACAAGACCGACTTCTTTCGCAATTTCGAGCGCCATCTCATGTAAAGGAATAAATGAAACCCCTACTGTCGTAATGAAATTATTCATTGCTATTTTAGTGCGTTTTGGACTCTCATGAATCGTAGCTCTGACCATTTCAAGCATCCCAATAATCTTAGAATTGTCGAATTCATAATCCTTACGATTGCCAAGTAACCAGCAATAACAGCTCCAACCCGCAGACATTTTTAATTCTTCGCCACTTGCAATCCAAGCATCAGCAACATCCTGTGCGATATCCGCCTCTGCTAGAGTGACAGCCACCACATAATCTTAAATCATATAAAAGTAAGCCTGTTCAATCCAACGATTAAAATCGGCGGCCCTCATTGCTTTTGGGTCCGCGATAATGCCTGCAAAATACATTGCATCATAATTTCCGCTAGCATAAAGCTCTTCTGCAAGTGCTTGATTGATTATAATCTGCTTTACCATTGGCTTCATCGCACCAGTCGCAACACCAAAGACAGGTTCACGCGCTCCATTGCTCATATAGATTTTCTTCATTCGTTCTTTGCCGAGCGCCTGCAATTCCTGCATGACTGTTTGCATGTCCATTGAATTCACTCCAATCCTCTTGATTCATTTAAAAATTGGCGAGAAATTGATTCAAGACCTATTCTAGCCCTGAAGATAATCAATAACGCTTTTTATGTAAGTATCTACAGGTTTTGATGAATCTACAACTAAGAAATTCTGATTTGGTGGTCGCTTACTGTAATGTACAGTTTTAATAAACGCATCATACGAATCAAATTTCTTTATTTGACTTACCATACGATTTCTAGTTTTTAATCTGTTGTTCACATTCGCAAAATCCTCATTTAAGCATTCCACGTATTTATAAGTAGCATTATAGGTTTCTGCAAGTTGCATTCCCTTTTCAATCATTTCATTATAAAGGCACGGGCTATCAAAAATTACATTGTGATTTTGCGCGAGTAGCGATTCAATCAATGCCCAATCAATATGATACGATGTTGGCCCAGCAAGTTCCATTGGAAAATGCCCATCCACTTTTTCTAGCAATGCCGTTTTTGTCACATCGTGGTCCACAATTACTACATTCAGTTTTTCTTGAGTCGCTTTGTAAGTGTTGATTTTCCTGAGCCAGGAACGCCTGACATTTGTAAAAAAAACATCGCTAATCCCTCCAAATCAATTGTAAAACGAGCTACTATAAGTAGTTTTACTCGGCTTCGAGGCTTAGAGTCATCATTACTTTACTCGGGGCAATTTTTAAAATTGTTTCAAAAAAAACAGACAGGCTCCTATTAAAGGAACTTGTCTGCCTCGGTCACTTATTAAAATAATAGCCAATACCACTTTTTGTTTTAATCCATTTTGGCGTACTAGGCCTATCTTCAATCTTCTCTCTCAGACGGCGAATATGTACATCAACACGACGTCGATCACCATCTGATAACGCAAGCATCGTAATGATTTCCTCTCTTGAAAAAACCTCACTTGGACGGCCTAGCAAATGTGTAAGCAATTTAAATTCGATATAGGTTAGTGATAGCTCCACCGTATTTTTAAATACCTTTAATGCATTAAAGTCGATTTTAAATGGCCCGACAGTTAGACAGTCCCCACTTACTCTGTGTGTCGTCTCTTTTTCATATCGCTCTAAATGAATACGGAGACGTGTCATTAATTCACGTGTACCAAAAGGTTTGCGAATATAATCCGTTGCCCCAAGCTCTAATGCTACCACACTATCAATTTCATCGATTCGTGTACTAACCATTAATATTGGCATTGAGTTATTGCTACGCACTCGTCTACATACCTCAATACCTTCCATATCAGGTAAATCCCATTCAAGAATAATGGCTGCAGGTGGTCGATTCGAAACGACATCTAATGCCTCTTTACCAGAATAGACACAACGAACAAGATAGCCATTTTTCTCAAACTTATCTTTCATTAAACTAGATGAAGCCTTATCTTTTTCAACAATTAATAGTGTTTTCATCATAAATAAGCACACGCCCTTTACTCAACTCAAGCACTAATTCAAATCAAATAATTGCCCCTTCACGAAATACGCCGTTGACTCAGCCATATTCGTAATGTGATCCGCTGCTCGTTCAACAAAACGATTGACGAATAAAAGCTCCACAATTTCATCCGTTAATTCAGGTTTTTCCTTCAACATCGACTTTAATAAATCGTAGTTCGCATAATTTTTCTGATCTACAACGTCATCCAATTCGCCTACATCTTTTGCTAAAGAAATATTCTCATCCACAAATGCTTGCAATGCCATTTTCAACATTTTTTGCGAAGTATTTTTCATGTCGACGATTGATGTCTTGCCTAATAATGAGTCAGTCTTGCCAATTCGAATGGTTGCCTTTGCCGTATTGACCGCAAAATCTGCGATACGCTCAATATCTGAAGACATTTTAATCATACTTATTATCCGACGAAGGTCGCGAGCAACTGGCTGCTGCTTAGCCATTAGCCAAACTGCCATTTGATTGATTTCACCTTCTAAATCATCAATATAGGCATCCTCCTCAATTACAACAAGTGCCAACGACATATCCTGTTGCTCAAGAGCCATGAATGCTTTTTCCATCGCATAAACCGTCGCATCCACCATTTCACTCATCTTGTTTTGTAATTCAACCATATTCTTCTCAAAGTTTTCGCGAATCATTATTATCCCCCTTATCCGAATCGTCCTGTTACATAGTCTTCCGTACGTTGATCTTGAGGTGTAGAAAAAATGACATTTGTGTCAGCGTATTCAATTACTTCTCCGTTTAAGAAGAATGCGGTTTTATCAGAAATACGGGCCGCTTGTTGCATGTTATGTGTAACGATGACAATCGTGTATTCCTTTTTCATTTGCGTAATTAATTCTTCAACCTTCAACGTTGAAATTGGGTCAAGTGCACTCGTTGGCTCATCCATTAAAATGACGTCTGGCTTCATCGCGATTGCTCGTGCAATACAAATTCGCTGCTGCTGCCCACCTGAAAGTCCAAGTGCAGATGTTTTCAAACGATCTTTTACTTCATCCCAAATCGCTGCTCCACGCAATGATTCTTCAACGATTTCGTCTAACACCTTACGATTTTTAATACCTTGCATACGTGGGCCATACGCCACATTATCATAAATACTCATCGGGAATAGATTTGATTTTTGAAAAACCATGCCGACCTTTGTGCGAAGCTTAATAACATCATTTGATTCATAAATATCTTCCTGGTCGATACTAATTTTCCCATCAACAGTTACACCATCGATTAAATCATTCATGCGGTTTAATGTGCGTAAAAAAGTTGATTTACCGCATCCCGAAGGACCGATAAGAGCCGTAACTTCTTTTTCCTTAATCGCTAATGAAACATTAAATAATGCCTGTTTATCACCGTAAAATAGATTAAGATCATTCACCTGGATTTTTGTGTCCTGTGTCGTTGTAGCTGTTTTCCCTAATGCATTTTCGTGTGTAATCGTCATTTGTATGCTCCTTTATAATTAATAATCCGCTTTATTGAATTTTTTCGAAATGTAGGTTGCTGATAAATTTAGCGCTAAAATGATTGCAATCAATACAATACCAATTGCTGCTGCAAGTCCGATATCACCAGATTCCTGCGTCACTAAATAAGAATGAACTGTTAACGTACGAGCTGATGAGAAGATGCTATCTGGCATCGCTGCAACTGTACCAGCAGTTAAGAAAATTGCCGCTGATTCACCAACAATACGGCCAATCGATAAAATTACACCAGTCAAAATCCCCGGCATCGCGCTCGGTAAAATGACTTTATAAAGTGTTTGCAATTTCGTGGTACCAAGTGCAAGTGATCCCTCGCGATACGTATTTGGCACCGTTTTTAATGCTTCCTCCGTCGTACGAATAATAACAGGAAGTACAATAATCGTTAAAGTTAAGCTCGCTGCGATTATCGACATACCAAGCTTTAAGTAAACAACGAAGAACACTGCTCCAAATAATCCGTAAATAATCGATGGAATACCTGTTAAGCTTTCAGTAGCAAAACGAATAACGCGTACCATGCGTCCTTGTTTTGCATACTCTTGCAAATAAACTGCCGCTAAAATCCCGATTGGCGTCGCAATAACCAGTGAAATCAAAATCATTAATATGGTTGTCACGATCATTGGGAAAATCCCACCGCCACCAATTGGTGAATAATCTCCGAAAATAAAATCAATGCTTATATATGAAAAGCCTTTATAGAATAAGTAGCCGACAATTATGACTAGGACAGCGACAGATAAAGCTGCTGCCCCCCATAGCATGCCACGTAACATGAAATCCTTTGCTTGGCGAGCGTTCATATTAATGACCACCTTTCGCAGTTAATCGTGAAAGCACGAAATTTAATAATAAAATGAATGAGAATAACACGATTCCCGTTGCAAACAGCATTTCTTGATGCGTGCCAGCTGCATAGCCCATTTCTAGGGCAATATTTGTCGTTAAAGGACGAACACTATCTGTTAAGCTCATTGGCACAATTAGCGCATTCCCTGCCACTAATATAACCGCCATCGTTTCCCCTAATGCACGACCTAAACCCAAAACTATCGCCGCCATTATCCCTGATTTTGCTGCTGGAACAACTACTTTGAAGATTGTCCCAATTTCAGAAACACCTAATGCAAGTGACCCTTCGCGATAGGCTTTTGGCACCGCACGAATCGCCGTCTCTGCCACAGTCACAATTGTCGGTAACATCATAATCGCAAGTACGATGATTACTGCAATTAAGCTTTGACCACGCGCTAAACCTAAATTATTTTGCAAAAATGGTACGATTATCGCTAAACCAAATACCCCGTATAATACTGATGGAATCCCAGCTAAAAGCTGTATTGCTGGCGAAACGATTTTCGCAATGCGCTTCGGTGCAATTTCAGCTAAGAAGATTGCTGTAAATAAACCTATTGGGACGCCGATTAGTAAGGCGCCAATCGTTGCATAAATACTCGCCACGATCATTGGGAATATCCCGAACTTATCCTCACTCGGTACCCAATATTTACCAAATATGAAATCAAAGAAACTGTAGCCACCTGTTATGAAAGGATTTGCACCCTTGAAAAACACAAAGCCAACGATTAGTAATAAGCTAAGTACCGATAATAGTGCACAGGCTAAGAATAGCTTTGATGAAAGTTTTTCAAAGAAGTATTTCCTGGCATTTCCTTTTGTAATTTGCTGTGTTATTTCTGCTTGTTTTTGAGTCGTCATGACCTGAGTCCTCCATTATCAATTATTTAGTAAGTGGTATTGCACCAGCAGATTCCACAATAGTTTGTCCTTCAGCTGTTAAAATAAAGTCCATAAACTGCTTTGCTGCATTTGGCACATCTGCTTTATGAACAAACAAGAATGGGCGTGATAAAGAATATGTCCCATTTAATACGTTCTCAGACTTTGCCTCGATTCCATTAATGTTCATCGTCGAAATTGAATCATCGATATATTCAAATGAAATAAAGCCAATTGCATGTTTATTCATTGCTACTGTCGTTTTAATATTTCCATTACCACTTGCAACGATTGCATTTTGAATAAGCTGTCCTGATTTATAGCCAACAATTTCTTGGAACGCATCCCGTGAACCCGAACCATCTTCACGCGACACAACAACAATCTCCATATCTTTGCCACCTAGGTCCTTCCAATTCGTCACATCACCAGTAAAAACTTGCTTCACCTGCTCCATTGTTAGGTTCTTCACAGGGTTCGATGGATGCGTCACGATTACAATACCGTCATAAGCAATAATTAATTCTTCTATACCACTGTCGATTTCTTCTGGCTTTAAGTCTCGTGAAGACATCCCGATTTGAGATACACCATTCATTGCATTAGCGATACCCGCTGAAGATCCTATTTGATTTACTTCAATCTTTACGCTTTCAATTTCTTCATATTCAATGGCCAATTTTTCAGCTAAAGGTCCGACTGAAGTTGAACCAGATATCGTAATAGTTGATCCACCAACTTCTAGTCCTTGATCATCATTATTACCACACGCTGTTAATACAGTTAAAACCAGTAATAGGCTCATAATAGAGTAAATTCTTTTTTTCATGATTGATCCCCGCCTTTGTTTCTTTCATGACTTAACTTTACAAAACAATCGTTAAGCTACTGTTCTAGCAATGTTAATGTTATGTAAATTGTGTTTGTGTGTAAATTTGACGTAAATAATATGTTTAAAATGGATCTTTCTTTTTATGTAAATGCGGGTATTACAAGGGGCGATGCCATATTTTTAGCGAATATTGTCTTAATTTATTATGTTTCAATACTATAGAATTATAAATTCGCTTAACATATACTTCACATATTTACATTGCTGTAATATAAAACAAAAAAACTACCGACAATTCACGTCATTGTCGGTAGTTTTTACGTTTTCATTAACGGCTAAACTGCAGTAATTGAGTTTCTTTTCCTAAGTATATTTCCGTGCCTAGTCTACTAATCTCAGTAAAGCCTACTTTTCAAGCAACTTGATTGCGCGTAGATTCGTTTCATGTGTCTCAGCCTCAAGCGTTGTAATCCCTAATTTAGAAGAAGCATAAGTAATGATTTGCTCAGCAGCATGCACGCCGATTCCGTGTCCCCATAAATTACTATCTCCAATAGCAATCCCTAATTCAACAGTAGAACCATTTATACGGGCTAAATCTCCGTAGCCAATTAAGTGATGTTCATATTCAATTCCTAATCGAATGAAATCATTAGGGGGATTCGTGACGCAGTTAACCCACCATGAATAAAGTTCCTCTGCATCTCTGTTTTGCTGCCAATCGTTTGCCTCGCAAAATTTTTCATCTTTACTCCATGTTACTATTGTTTCGAAATCTTCAAGTTTAATCGCACGAATATTAATGTCCATAAGTGTTTACCCCTTATTATGTAATGCTAAGTAGTCTGTGTCATTATAAAAGTGAATAACCCATCTACCTTCATCAAATTCAATTTCACTTAAGCAGACATTCCCGAGCACAGTTTTACTCGATCCAATTTCCCCGTTTGAGAGTACTGATAAAATAGCGTTAATTACTGCACCATGCGCGACTAATATGATGCGCTTATTCGGCCAATCGTGCACCAGTTTTTCTAGTCCTACAAGTATACGTGCGCTTAAAGCTGGTCTTTCTTCTTGATTCGGATATATTTTATCCGGAAATTTTGAAAGTCGCTCTTCTATACTTAATCCCTCTGCATCTCCATAATCCCGTTCAATAAATGCCTTCCTTTCACTAAACGGAAGTTGCATTTTTTCATTGATAATGAGTGCAGTTTGCTTCGCACGTGCTAAGGGACTTGAGATGACAACATCCCACTGCGCGTTCTCCAAATAATCTCGGCATTGCCTAGCTTGTAGGATACCAACCGAATTTAGCGGAATATCGGTTTTACCTTGTAGGCGACCATCCCTATTCCAGTCTGTTTCACCATGGCGTACAAGGCATATTAATGTCATAGCTTGGTCTCCTTTCCCAAGTACTGTTGCTAAACTAAATATACTATATGCAATATCTTTTCTCCTATATAAATTTCTGAATTTTTGGTAACGGGAGGAATAAATAAGACAGCCAAATGTGAAGCTCACATACTTAAAAGTTTAATATCTCCATAAAATGCAAAAAGCTAAGCGCCAGATTTTAATCTGAGCTTAGCTTTTCTTTACAGTGTAATATGGACTAGCTTGTTACGCCCCTGTTCTTTTACTTGATAAAGTACCTCGTCGGCACAATCAAATAATTCTTCGACTTCACCATAACTTGAACAATAGGCCGTTGCACCGCCTACACTTACTGTTACATACTCCGAAACTTTTGACCCGGCATGTGGGAGCCTTAATTTTTCAATCTCTAAAGATAGGGTATTAAACAAATTAATTTCACCTGTATCAGCATCAGCTGCCCAATGTTTAACTGCAATAAACTCTTCGCCACCCCAACGTGCAGTTATATATCCATGCTCGTTTGCATGGTGATTTATTTTTTTAGCTACCTTGTACAGGACCATATCGCCTTCTGTATGACCATATAAATCATTGTATTGCTTGAAAAAATCAAGATCAATCACAAATAATGTTAATCTTTGAGGGACTGGATCTTTCGCCAAGATGTTTTCTATATACTTTTTAAAACCACGTCGATTATTCATTTGCGTTAAAAAATCATAATTTGCTTCACGCTCAAAACGCTCCGAAAGTGCCTTCGATTTTTCGTATTCTTGTTTTAGTTTTTCATTTGCCATATAGGTATTCCTATATGCTTTATACATACTCCTTGATAAGGAAATCGCTACAATATCTATAGTAATGACAAATAATATTAATAACCCTGCTACGCCCGAATCTGTCTGAACAACTTGTATCCCAAATATTAATAACAACGATGTTAAAACTGTTAATGAAACAATAAATGTTGTGGGTAAATAAATCATTGCACCATAAAATACAAGACAAAATGTAAATATGATTAAATGCATGGAAATTTGTTGATCTACTATTGAAACAGAGGTACCCCAAAAAATCGTAATAATAACAGATAAATAGATAAAGTTCTCTTGTGTAGTAATAGACCCCATTCGTTTACCACGTAACCAAAAAAACTGTATAAAAATAAACGATGAAACATTAAATATAAAAAAGCCACTATATAATAGCGTAAATAATTCGAAATAAGGGATTTCATTACCAAGATATATCACAGATATAGAATTGGATACTAATATCCATCCAATAAAACCTATATAAAGTAAGTTCAATTTCGATATGCGTTCCATATTATGAAGAAGACGATCTTCTCTAAATTTATTTTCAATTAGTTTAGTGGTAGGTACTGATTGTGTCATAGATCATCCCCTCCAATCAGACCAGTATATAATTAATATTTTAACGATACAAATTTGATGTACTCAATTTTGAAATTAAGTTATTTTTGAGTATTAAAAATACTAAATTTGTAAAATATAGTTTTAGCGTATACATATTGGATTAATATTCCTGTAATATTCTTTTCTAGCATTCGAACTCCCCATTATAATTGTGTTATTATTCGATGCAATTCTCGTCCTATTCGAACACCTCTATTTCAACACTCAACGTCATAATGTTCCAACAAAAAAGACAAAAAAACTCCAGAAGGATTCTGGAGTTTAAATATTTTAATTTATGCAGTAACTGTCTTTTTCTCATAGCTAAATATAAAGATACCCACAAACATTAAAAGTAACCCTGTAATATCTAGCAAGCTAATTGGCGTCTTTGGCAATGCTAATAACCCAACTGCATCAAAAACAAGCGAACTTGTCAGCTGCGCTATTACGCTTATAATAACGGCTTTTGTGGGTCCAAGCTTTTTCATCGCACTCATAATCGAATAAATAACACCTATCCCAACAAGTCCAAATAGCCAATAAATCGGCTGCATCCCACTTAAGTCAAATAAATCCTTACTTGCGAAAATAAGGCCAAAAACAAGTGACACCATGCTCCCAGTTAATAACACAAACGCCGTTGATGCCCAACCACTCACATGGACATTTAAATGGCGGTTAAATATATTTTGAGTGCCGACTAATGCGCCCGCCACTAATGCTAATATCAATCCTACTACCAATTTTATCGCTCCTCGTAAATATTATGCTTCGCCAATTCATGTAATTTCTCACGATCCAAAATTCGAATTTTACGATTTTTCCGTTCTAAATAACCTTCTTCACTTAGCTGACCAATGATGCGATTTAAATGGCGATAGCTCGTGCTAATTAAATCCGCCACATCACGTAATTGATGTACAGATAGCGTATCCTCTTCCGTCGTCATTGATAGTAAATAGCTCGCCAAGCGTACCTCTACGCTATACATCAAGTTAAAGCGTGATGCATTCGCATTTATATAAAACTTGCGTGTTAATGTTTCCAAAATAAAGGTCATAAAAGGCAAATATTGCATGCCATATTGATGCACGATCGACAGTGGCAATTTCAACATGGTCACATCCGTAATCGCCTCAAGTGTATTTAAATACGGTGCGTGCTGCACAAATTCAATATCGCCAAGAACCGAGAATGGTCCATTAAATGCTAAAATGAGCTTTTTGCCCTCATCTGAAGCGGCAAACACCTTAACACGGCCTTCCACAAGGAAATACAAATACTCCGGCTGTTCCCCCTGTTGCAAAATAAGCTGGCCTTTATGAAATTTAGAAATCGATAAGTTTTGCAATAAAACCTCACTCATTACTTCGTTTAAATGAAATTGTTCAATAAAAGCACGCTCCACAAGAGTCACCTCCTACATACTAATTAAAATCGCACCAACCATCATCACAGCTAAGCCAATGATTTGCTTGCGTGCAATTGGCTGTTTATTCATATTAAAGAAACCAAATGTTTCAATTAGCACAACAATACCAAGTTGACCAAGTAAAATCGATGCATTCGTCACTGCTGCACCAATATAAGACACCGCAATTACACTTGATGCAACCACGAGTGCGCCAAACGATCCACCGAATAAATACAACGGCTTCACCTGACGAATCCCCCTAAATTCTTCATCCTTCTTGAACAAGTAGATTAGTAATGCCCCAGCACCACCAACTGCTTGAGTAATCATTGCAGTTGACCAAATACTTACCTCTGTTCCGATTGTTGCGTTAAATACGTTCTGTAAGGCGATAAAAAATCCGCTTAACACGGCAAAAATAATTCCTGGCATAAAATCCTCATTTCTAACTTGTCGCCTGTTGCGACTGTTTCACATTGATGACTTTATTTAACCACCATTATATACGACATTAAAGGACATATGTCCCGTTAAAGCGTTTTCATAAAAAATAAAACAAAAAAAAACCAGATGCATGGGCGATTTCCATGGACCTGGATTCCTAATTATCTATCTGTTTGAAGAAAAATATTTTAACCTCACCCAAAAACTGCAGCCGAGTTATTAGAACTATCCGCCTTCACGCAATCAATTGCTACAACAATCGAAATAATAAGTTCCTCCAACTCCTCGTCTAAAATCTGCACACGATACGTATCGCCCCATGAAATCCATTCCTTACTGACATTGCCGACAACTTCGCCCTTTTTCATTACATCAAATTCCATGTCCCACCAATTACCATTTACTTCAATGTCTGTGCCTGTAATTGTATATTTTGGTTTTAAAAAAGTGAATTCCTTTTTAATCGTAACCATTTCACGACCGTTTACTTCCACAAAAAATGTCGGCAACACGCTAAATACTTTTTTTGTGATCATCGCTACTTCAGAACGGGATTCATTGTAAATTGTATAGCTTTTCGGGATTTTCATAAAGCTTCCTTCCACGTTATACACTGGATTTTGCTGTGCATCAAGCACATTAAATTTACCACTTAAGCTAAATACCTTTTGTTTGATATAGTATTCCTTCATTTAAATATCCCCTTTTATTTCTATTACCTTTCTATACTTGAATGGTAAGAAAAAAGTTTCATTTATCTTGTATTATTTAACCAATTTATTTCTCTTACGGCCTCATCAATATGGTCAACGCCAATAATATCAATGGCTAGCGCGTTCATCAGCTTGGCTTTCTCTGCTTCTGCTACGTTCTCAGAGGGCATCAAAATATAGGAAAAGGCATTTTTCGCAGCAATTAGCGTTTTCGCATCGGCACTGCCAATTTCTTTAACATTGCCCTTTGCATCAATTGCGCCTGTAACCGCAATTCGCTGCTCATTTTCAAATAGTCCTTGCTCGAAAAGTCCATTTAAGGCTAGTGCAAGACCTGCGCTATCACCATCGACATCATCACGCTGTAAAAAAGTATCGACAAATGGGGATTCCACTTGAAGATAGGCATTCACATTGTCGGCCATCTGCTGAAACGGTTCATTCGCAGATTTTATATAGCTTAACAGTTCTTGATTCTTTGAAATGTAACGCATGCGATTGTTAATTTTTTGCATAGTCAATATTTCGCCCAGTATTCCTTGCTGCATAACTTCTTTCATTTTAGTAGCATCTTCAATATATGTCCCCAGTTCGGAATACACAACTAGTACATAAATACCAGAATCCGGGTTCACCAAAACCGGATCAGACTCAGCAACTACCTCGTATGTAATCTTTTCATAATTTATAAGGCTATAATCAAATAATAATAAAGCGAGCATCACTACTCCAACCCCAAGAAAAACCTTGTCCCACTTTTTAACATTCCGAAACACCAAAAGACTTACTAGAACGATTAAAGTAGCGACAAAATTAGCTAGCACAAACTGATATCCACTAATCCAATTCATTAAATAGGCAAATAATGCGGAAACATACAAAATAAACGGTAACGAAGCTAAACTGATATATTTATAATCATTCATCTAATCCCCCTAACCACCCCTTAATTTTACACTAAATTCCAATAATTACTCAAAAAATCCCCCTCATGCAACTGTATAAGCGTGCTGAAGGGGAAATGTATTTAATTAAGCTGTTACTTTCCTTTTAACAACTGCTCTAAATTTTCTTTTGTGAAGTGGTAAGTTTCATTACAGAAATGGCAGTTTGCCTCTGCTTGACCGTCCGTATCAATCATATCCTGAATTTCTTCATTTCCAAGACTTGTAATTGCGTTGGAAATTCGCTCTCTCGAACATTCACATTGGAATTTCACCGGCATCTGTTCAAAAACACGTACATTTTGTTCACCCAGCATAACCATTAGCATTTTCTCTGGTGTCATGCCATCTGAAAGCATTGAAGCAATTGAAGGAAGTTCCGCTAACCTTGCCTCTAACGCTTGTATAACCTCTGCCTCTGTATTCGGCAGAAGCTGAATCATAAACCCACCCGCTGCAAGCACCGTATGATCATCCGCATTCACTAAAACACTTACACCTAATGAAGATTGTACTTGCTCAGAATTAGTGATATATACATTAAAATCCTCGCCAATTTCACCTGATTCAAGTGGTACATACCCAATGTGAGGTTGCTGCATGCCGATATCCTTCGTCACCGTTAATAGGCCATTCATGCCAACTGCTGCCTTAACATCCTGGTGGCCATGCTCATTTAGTGCTAAGTCGATTTTCGGATTTGAAACGTAGCCCCTAACATCGCCATAAGCATTGGCATCAATTAAAATCGTGCCAATCGGACCGCCACCTTCTAGTTTTATCGAGTATTTTTCATCACCCTTTAACATCGCACCCATCATCACACTTGCTGTCATTGAACGGCCGAGTGCATCTGCTGCTGTTGCTAATGTTTGATGACGACGACTTGCCTCGCGAATTGTATGTGTCGTTTTTACAGCATAGGCACGTACTTGGTCATTGTAGGCTAGTGCTTTTACTAAATAATCTTGATGCATTTATTTCATCCTCCTGTTTAGGAATGAGTCTGAAAACTAATGCCTCATTCTTTTTTCTTGTTGTAATTTATCTGGTATTGCTTCCCTTGTTTAACAGCAATGTTTATCCGCGTTATTTTAACTTAATAATCATTAAGAGTCGAATGATATACTCCCATACTTATCAAAATACAAAAAGAAAAGCCTATATTTCATAAGCTTTTCTCCTCTACTATTGTAGTTGTAAATCTAGCAACGCATTATTTTAAATCGTAAATCTGTTCCTTTTGTAGCGGCTATCTTTTTCATAGAACACATGGCTAATCCAGTGTTAATAAAAAACATTTTTTTAACCTTGTCACCGTAGTAGCATAGGTACAGCTTTTACAGAAACTTGTCCTAATTGTAATTGCGGTGGTGTTTTCTGCTCAATTGTTACTGTAGTGTAATAAGCTTCACCAATTGTAATTAAATAACTTAATAAAAGTAACATTTTCATTCAACGCTTCAAAATCCATACTCCCTTTTTTCTATATATAACATTGTTCTACGGTTGAAGTAAGTAAAAGGTTTCAAAAATAATTAAATTACTTCGGATAAACCTTCTTAAAGCGCTCGCACACAACGAGCATATCAGGTGAAAAAGTCAATTCATACTCATGTAAGTAGTGCGTTAAAAAAGTAACATGCGCATCCCACCAATACGTGTAATCACCCTCACCCTCTGCAAGTGCAAACTCTTCACTTACCATATTCATTGGCGTTACTTCTACTGATTCTATTTCAATAATGGCAACTGGCTCATCTAAGCCATTTAAAACAATTGAATAGTCACCAATCTTAGGTAACTCCTCTTTTTCAATTTCATAGAAAACATGACCCGAAGTTGTTGCGGTTTTTTGCCCCTGTACGACTAAATCTGCAAGTAAATCCGCTTCCACCCCAAATTGAAATGCATCCTTATAGCTAGTATCCTTTAAATCATTAACCTCGCAAAAATCATCCCAAAACTTCTGTACATTGTTCATTTTTGTGGCCCCTCTTATTAACCGAATATTCACACCTTATCATCCGTATCGTAATAATGAAATAGCAAGTCTATATTGTGTCTATTTTTAAACATACATCTAAAATACTTGTTTTGTGTCCAATTTGTTAAAGATGTATTTTAAATATTGCTTTAAGTAAGGAACGGGCGTATATTTACTTCGAAAGGACGTGACGTTATGTTAAAACAACAAACGATCGACATCATTAAGTCAACAATTCCAGTACTAGAGGTGCATGGAGTAACGATTACTAAAACATTTTACTCAAATTTATTAAATGACAATCCAGCTTTATTAAACATCTTTAATCAAACAAATCAATCTAAAGGCCGCCAACAAGGAGCTCTAGCAAATACGGTTTTAGCCGCAGCAGTACATATCGAAAATTTAGAACCAATTGTACCAGTAGTTGTACGTATTGCCCATAAACACCGTAGCCTAGGTATTTTACCTGAGCACTACACAATCGTCGGCACATATCTTTTAGCAGCCATTAAGGAAGTTTTAGGCGCTGCTGCAACAGAGGAAATCCTTGGCGCATGGGGCGAAGCATACGGTGTTATAGCTGATATCTTCATTTCAGTAGAGGAAGACTTATACAAAGCGACTGAAAATGCAGGCGGTTGGCGCATGTTTAAAGAATTCAAAATTGTACGCAAAGAAGTTGAAAGTGAGTTAATTACATCGATTTACTTAGCACCTGTTGACGGCGAAAAATTACCAATTGCAGCTGCAGGTCAATACATTAGCATTCGCACAGAAGTACCAGGTCAAGACTATTTAATGAATCGTCAATATACGGTAACAGCGGCATCTGATACTGAATACCGTATTTCTGTAAAACGTGAAAGTGATGCATTCCCTGTTGGAACAGTATCTAGCTTCTTGCACGATGCAGAAGTTGGCACAATGATCGACGTGAGTGCTCCAGCTGGCGTATTCACACTAGACGCAGGCAACGCACCTACCCTATTCATCTCAGGCGGCATTGGCGTTACGCCGCTTCACACAATGCTAAAATCTATGACTGACCGCAAAGCATCATTCATCCAATGCGCTCGTAGCGCCGGTGTTGCGGCATTCACTGAAAGCATCCAAGCAAAAGTAGCAGCTCTTGGCGGCAACTTTAAAGCAGTTTACTCAGATACGGATGGCTATGTAACAAAGGAAACAATTGAAGCACTATACACTGAACGCACACAAGTTTACGTATGTGGCCCAACAACATTCATGGAAGCTGTTCTTACGCAGTTAAATGAAATCGGCGTATCAGCTGAAAACATTCATTATGAATTTTTCGGCCCTGCTATTACATTAGCGACTAAATAAATAGAATACGAAAACACCCCTGCTCAGGGTGCGTTGCAAAACGCTTTAAGCAGGGGTGTTTTTTATATATAAGCAACCGCATTTTTATCACAAATATGAAGCAATAAATAAAGTACTAGGTACATGAGAAATTTCATGTGCCTAGTACTTTTCCTCATTCTAGATGACTTCTTCATTGCATTCAACCCCTCCTATCCTCTACGATATAGAATAGTATCCAGAAAGTAGGTGAACGTAATATGCCGCGTATTTTAATCGTAGAGGATGAACAGCAAATCGCACGGGTTTTGCAGCTTGAACTAGGCTTTGAAGGCTATGAAACGGTGGTTTCACATACAGGAACAGACGGACTCCTGCAATTTCATGATGGCCATTTTGACTTAGTGCTGCTTGACGTGATGTTACCTGAGATGAACGGACTCGACGTACTTAAGCGCATTCGAAAGCATAATGAAACCGTGCCTGTCATTCTTTTGACGGCAAAAGGTGAAATTCAAGATAAAGTAACTGGCCTAGATTACGGTGCCAATGATTATATGACAAAACCATTCGAATTCGACGAGTTGCTCGCTCGGATTCGTGTTGCACTACGTTTTTCTCAGCCAACAGCTAGCCAACCTATGCCTTCAAATACGTATCAATTTGCTGACCTCACACTTAATGAAGACACACGAGAAGTAATGCGCCAGCTGCATCAAATTGAATTAACACCGCGTGAATTTGAACTTTTACTGCACTTTATGAAACACCCGAAGCTCGTGCAATCACGCGATCAACTGCTAAATGCAGTATGGGGTTACGACTATTATGGTGACACTAATGTGGTCGATGTTTATGTTCGTTATCTACGTAAAAAACTAGATAATGGGCAAAAGCTTGCCCCTCTTTTGCATACAGTTCGTGGTGTTGGCTACGTTTTGAAGGAACCGAACCATGAAGCTTAACACAAAGGTCAATTTACTCTCGACACTTTTAACGTCCATCATTTTAATCGGTAGTTTCACAGGCATTTACTTCCTATTTAAAGAACTCGCTGTCACAACGGAGGCCGAGCAATTACAACAGAGGTCCAATGAACTCGCCTCGGCTGTCAGCTCCCTACCATCTGCTGAGGGAATCGACACTATTTTCCGCGCATACATTCCGTCAGATGGCGCTATCATTGTAAGTAATGCACAAGGCTCAAACATTTTACGCCTACAAATGACTTCTGAAAACATTGATATAGTTACAAATAAAAGTAAACATTACACAATGAAAACAATTGCCGGAATTCCACATATTGCAATGGAAACGCCATTAATCTGGCCAACGCAAGAAGTCGTCACAGCCAAATTAATTCAACCACTGCCGACACTTACCGAAAATTTACAACGTCTTCAAATTATTTTAGTCCTAACCACACTTGTTGCCTTACTGCCAATCTATTTTGCAAGCCAACTTCTCGTTCGCCTAATTGTCAATCCAATACAGCAAATGACCGCGACAATGGAGCGCAACATTCAGCAGTCGAGCTTTGATCAAATACCACAACGCAAAAAATCAAAGGACGAAATCGCGCAAATGGCCCTTACATACAATAATTTAATGGGGCAATTAGAAAACTCACATGCTAATCAGCAGCAATTTATCGGAAATGCATCACATGAATTGAGAACACCCTTAACCGTTATCGAAAGCTACGCAAAACTCTTAAAACGTCGTGGAACACAAGATGCTCAAGTAACAGATGAAGCAATAACCGCAATTATTCAGGAATCCGAAAATATGAAATTCCTAATTGAACAAATGCTCGCCCTAGCGAAAACGAATGAAACGATGAAAATTACCATAGCGCACTTTGCCTTAAAAAGCTTCATTACAAATATTGCGCAAAGCTTCCAAGCCGCTTATCACCGTGAAATCAAAGTCGATGTACCAGATATAACGATTCAAACCGACGAAGCAAAGCTCAAGCAGTTACTCTTTATTTTTCTAGATAATGCGCGAAAGTATAGCGAATATGCAATTGAATTCACAGCAACTGTCCATAAAGATGTCCTACAATTACGAATTAAAGACAGCGGTATCGGTATCCCAAAAGAAGATATTCCAAAACTTTTTAATCGTTTTTACCGCGTGGATAAGGACCGCAACCGTAAAACAGGTGGTGTTGGAATTGGTCTATCAATTGCTAGCCAGCTAGCAGAACGCTTAGGTGCAACAATCAAAATTGATAGTGAACTTGGACATGGTACCACGGTAAGCATTGATTTACCTTTAAATGGAGGTGGCAAGTATGAGGTATAAATGGTGGATTGGCGCCTTATTCGTCATTATTTTAGCCTACTTTATGGTATTGGCCATACAGCAATTAACAAGGTCAAACTCCCTTTCAACAACAGAAGTGACGCAACAAGTTGAAACAATCTATAATGCCAAGGTACAATCTGTTGTCGAACAGCAACACCATTTCATTACTTCTTTTAATAAGGATGGTTCTATTTTTGAAGTTAAAATAGACAAGATTAATGGCCAACTTTCAGATTTAGCGCTGGTGCACCAAAGTGAAGTACCACCTAATGAAGCCAATTCAGACGAAAATGAAAATTCAGAGACTTCTCCAAATAATGATCCCAATCAAAAGCCCTTACTATCGGAACAAGAAGCGATGAACATTGCCCTAAAAGAAGTGCCCGGTGCGTTCGATTCAATAGATTTCATGCAAACTACGGATGGCGGTAATTATTTCATCGAAATCGAACAAGAAGAAAATGAAATCAAAATTCAAATTCACGCAATCACAGGAAAGATTTTATCGATTCAATATGATGATTAGAAAATAGAAAAAACAGCTTTTAGCTAGCACAGAAGCGAATACAAGAAAACTCCTCTAAACAAAAGCTTGGGCAACCCTATAATTCAAAGTAATTTTCCAAGTCTATTTCATAATAAAGGTTCTACGTCAAATGTTGTGGTGTACCAGAAATTAGTCATTAATTTCAGTACACCCTTTCTCACGAAAGGCGTTGATTGGAGCTCCGTGGGCCCGAGGGCCAGCAGGATGCTGGTCATGGAAGCGTTGCGCTCACGACGAGCGCGCTCTTAGCTTCCCTACCTAAATTCTTTAGGGCACGGCTCCAACTAACTAATTCCCTGCCTTTACTGAGGCAGAAAATTAGTGGATTTTCCGCACGTGCTGATCCCCTGGAAGTCGCGGGCCCCCTCCGCTCCAATCAACGAGCACTATCCAAGGTGATTCGCGCGCGTTTTATATACTCTGCTTATAAAATCTTTGCTTTAAAATACTCATGCTTTATAAATCTATATGCATTCCTTTTAATCACCTTTGAAGTATTATTAATTCCTTCTAAAAATCCATTCGAATAGCTAAATACATAACTATTCAAGATTTCAACTTGCCAATTTTTAAACGTCTTAATCGCTTTTGAAAACGCTGAATTTTGCAGGTTTCCTCTACCTTCCGGTAAAAATCTAATAATCCAGCTTTTACAACTGTAAAATCCTTTTCTTCCTTCGAATCCCGCTGCCACTTTTTATAAAGTTCCTTTAGTTCATAGGCTTCTTTCAATTCTGAAGACATAGAAGTGTAACGTTCTAAATCATGCTGAAGTACCTAAAACATCCGCAGCCTCCTTGAATGTCTTTGCTTTTGTGGTTTTGTGCCTTTTTTTATGCGTAATTGTATGAAAACCCCAACAAATATAATAGAGCCAGTTTTTCAAGGTAATCCTTTTCCTAAACAAAAGAAAAACCTTCTCCACAAATGCGGGGAAGGTTCATCGTATTTATTCTTGATCTTGTTCTTGGTCTGATTCTTTCTCTTCTTGTTGCTTTTGCTGTCTCATTAATTGATTTCTTTGTTTACGTTCTTCGTTTTCTTGTAGGATTAGTACTTCAAGTTTTTCTTTCTCCACTTGATCTTCCACAAAA
>JAZLIT010000112.1:0-4111 GCA_045617525.1 Solibacillus sp.
TTTTTCTCAAAGCCCATTTGCGATGAACGCTTAAAAAGAATGAAAAAAGTATGGATTTAGTCTATCTCAAGATAAAAAACCTTCCAAATTTAAATAGTACAAGTTTAAAATTACTGAAAAAGGTTGGCTATTTATAAAAAGTATTAGGTACATGACTACTCATGTATCTAATACTTTTTTGTGCACAAACCCTTGTTCAATTCTACTCTTTAACCCTAATCGCTAATTAGCAAAACGATTATTCAGGCTCAATCTTTTCCACTAGTCCTTCATCAAACACATAAAAGAAATTTGGGTCCGCATGCATTAACCACGCATTCACGCCATTATTCGATCCATCCGCGTAGTTCATCGTTAATAGCTGCCCTGATTTCGGCCAATAGAAATAGCGCATTTTCTGATCGTCTGAACCTTTCAGCTCATATGCATAGCCTGCTTCAATTGCATCCGCAAAGAGTGCGTCATAATACGTTTCATCTCTTTCAAAAAGTTTAATCGCTGATACCTTATCATAATCTGAAAAGTGGATACGCATTTGCTCCGTTTCTATCGCTGAATCGCCAGGGAGCACACCCTCTGGCGCTTGGCTTAGCTCTGTATACATGCCATGCAATAGTCGTTCAACGCCCGATCTATCATTACCTAGCGTTACGCCAAATAATTCAAACGTAGTACCAATGCTGCTAAAAGGTACCAATGTTTTTTGGAAAGAGGTTGCAATTTGTTCGAAATCCTCTTTTGAAATGGCTACATACTCGCCGTTAAAGCTAAGGTGTTTTTCTGAAATATCAATTGTACCTGTAGGATAATAATTTTTTTCTTGTATCGCTATAGAGTAAACCGTTTTGAAGTCATTTTCAATTGCACTAAATTGCCCTTTTGGTTGGCCGTACAACTTCGTTAGTAGCGTCATTAGTTCATGTATATCTTGTTCATTCGTAATCGTTCCTCCAACCATTGAATCTGCAGATGAGTAGCTCATTTCAATTGCTTCCACATTTTCCATTTCCGTAACAAAAGCTACTTCGTCTACTTCTGGATTAATTGGGCTCGTTTTTGGTGGTTCCGTTACTTCTGGATCAATCGGGTTCGTTTTTGGCGGTTCCGTTACTTCCGGATTATTCGAGTTCGACTTTAGCGGATCTAATAACAATTGCCTTGTTCCAATGATTACAAGTGCAAGCACCGCGAACGACACAAATACATACATCCAGTTGAATTTCACTTTACGCGGCTGTTGAATTTTCTGCTTTGTCTTCTGCATAATTCGCACCTCGATTTCCTCCGTATTTCGCAAAACCTTCATGCGGTAATTATTCATCCAACAAAACCTCCCATTCAATATGCTGCAAACGCTCGCGTAGCATCGCCTTTCCACTGCGAAGCCTTGATTTCACGGTATTTTCCGAGATGCCGAGCAACTTCGCAATATCCTTACTCTGCATATTTTCAAGATAAAAATAGACGATTGCTTCTCTCTGCTTCAGTGGTAAGGACAATATCGCCACATCGAGCAACTCATTCTCATCAGCCTCAACAAGTGAATCTCTTTGTATATAGTGCTTTTGCGGAAAAAACGTAGATTCTAATTGAATTTTACGATGGGACCAGCTTTTCAAATAATCTTTGCATCGATTAATCGTCATGCGCGCTAAATAAGCCTTTAATTCTCCCTTTTCACTATACTTCTTCGTATGATAAAACTTCACAAAGGTGTCCTGCACAACATCCTCTGCTACCTGCACATTTTTTGTGTAATAATAAGCAATTCGGAATAAATACTTTGTGTGTAGCTGCATTACTTCCTGCAACGTCAGCTCGTTGTCCAAAGCAATCCCCCCTTTCATAAGTATTAACGAGGCTCAACATGTAAAAGTTTATTCTGTTCGAATAATCTTACTATCCATTAAACAAATGTGTGCAAAAAAAAGCCATTGACTTCAATAATGGACAACAGAAACGGGAAAAGGCACATTACACTTTTATGTGCGATGCGCCTTTTCATTTCATCGATTCTCACTTTTAACAGAAATAATTTTCACTAGTTCCTCATACTGCAAACGAACGGCTTTTCTTGCTTGAATCGGTGATCGCGCCGTCACAGGAACACTTTTCTTTTCTCCATTCAGCTCCACTTCAACAATAAAACATTTTGCACCACACTGCATTTTGCAGAGGCCTCCTTTAAAATGATGAATTCCAAGCCTTATTTTTGACGTTCATAGGAAATATATCGAGTGCCCTGAAATGATAATAAACCAAGATCTCGCTCAACTAGCTTTCCATACTCAGTGCCCTCAACAATTAATTCCATTCGATCTCCACTTTGTACTTCAAAAGTTACATAATATGTAGTGCGTGAATGGTCACCTTGAACGTGAATCCGCTTCGAGGCAACTTCTGCTGGGACCGTAAGAAGGGGCGAATTGTTATTTTTAATGCCCTGCTTGATACTCGATAGTACGCTAAAAATTATAAAACCAAAAACAGTAATAAATATTATGCCAATAAATATCGGAACAATCCCAAACATAAAATCACCAAAAAACATATGGACACTTCCTTTCTGTATTTCTATACGTTCATTTTACTAGAATAGTTTCAATAGGTGTTGGATTTTTTGTAAATAATTGTATTTAACCTCAGAGTGTTTCGAAATTTAGTTTATCCCAACTTAGGAGATGAGTTACTAAACAATCTATCCATAAATAAAACGAGCGCTGATTCTTATTACAGAATCGCGCCTGATTGTAAATTAATAAATGGGGAAAATACTTGGTTATTTCTTTAAAGTTAACTATTGATAGTAATAAAAAGGAACGCTTATCCTTTTTCAAGAATAGCGTTCATCTGTTGGAGATTTGGATTCAATTGATTATACTCCGAAGGTAGGACTCGAACCTACGACCTGCCGGTTAACAGCCGGATGCTCTACCAACTGAGCTACTTCGGAATAATTATATGGTGGGCCTAAATGGACTCGAACCATCGACCTCACGCTTATCAGGCGTGCGCTCTAACCAGCTGAGCTATAGGCCCATAATAAAAATTGGAGCGGGTGAAGAGAATCGAACTCTCATCATCAGCTTGGAAGGCTGAGGTTTTACCACTAAACTACACCCGCAAAATGGTGGGTCAGGACGGAATCGAACCGCCGACACTTAGAGCTTCAATCTAATGCTCTACCAACTGAGCTACTGACCCATTTTGATTAATTTCTTAATCACTGCTTATTTTAAAAAAATGGCGGTCCCGACCGGGATCGAACCGGCGATCTCCTGCGTGACAGGCAGGCATGTTAACCGCTACACCACGGGACCTATGTATCTTTAATTCAATTAAATGGTGACCCCTACGGGATTCGAACCCGTGTTACCGCCGTGAAAGGGCGGTGTCTTAACCGCTTGACCAAGGGGCCATTTAAAGATGGCTCCGAAGGTAGGACTCGAACCTACGACCAATCGGTTAACAGCCGATTGCTCTACCACTGAGCTACTTCGGAATAATTTATGTCGTTTTGTTCTACTCGACTTTTTCTATTATAGAGAGGGTTTGGACAAACGTCAACACTTTTCATCAAATTTCTTTCATTTTTTTAAAAGAACTTAATTGAAGCTCCCCAAAACACTTGCCACACTTGAATTTCTGCGTATTTACTCGAATCTTCCGTCTATATAACAAACCACATTTTGCGCACTCATACACATACAATTTAGTACGTTTTTGATTTTTAGGATCTACGAGAGTAGAACAAAATCTAGGTGAATCTGTTTGTTTTAGAAGCTGACGAAAATCTGCATCTCTATGTTTATACCCTTTCCCTTCTATATGTAAGTGATAATGACATAGCTCATGCTTAATAACTCCAATTAATTCGTTCATTCCATGTTTCTCTAACACTAGAGGGTTTATTTCAATCATATGTGTTCTTAACATATACCTTCCGCCGGTACTGCGTAGTCTTTTATTGAAATAAGCTTTATGGTGAAACTTTCTTTTAAAGATCTGTATGGATATGCTACTTACTAATTCACTCAATTGTTCATCAGTCACTATACTCTCTCCTAGATAAAAGAGCTTGTCCACTGATGTTCATCAATGGACAACTCTG
>JAZLIT010000113.1:0-22909 GCA_045617525.1 Solibacillus sp.
GAAAAAATATCGTTCGTATTTTTGTATTGCATTTCTGTGCAACCCTTGTTAAACTGTGAAAAGGAAAAACATTTAAACCCACATATATGTTAGAGGATATGGCTCTAACGTTTCTACCCGACGCCTTAAATGTCGGACTATGCGGGGAAGCAACTTTTGGCTAAAGGGTGTGGTATGGGTGTATAATTCTACAACATATTCTTTTAATCATCTTCGTCCTCAAGTAATCTGCTTTCTCACGTAGAGAAAATAGATTGTTTGGGGACTTTTTTTATTGTAATAAAGGAGAGAAATATATGAATTCAAAAGTTGGCGTTATTATGGGCAGTTCAAGTGATTGGGAAACAATGAAGCATGCATGTGATATTTTAGATGAATTATCGGTACCATATGAGAAGCAAGTTATATCGGCTCACCGTACGCCAGACTTAATGTTTGAGTATGCGCAAAACGCACGTAACCGTGGAATTAACGTAATTATCGCAGGTGCAGGTGGAGCGGCTCATTTACCAGGTATGGTTGCAGCAAAAACAACATTACCGGTAATCGGTGTACCAGTTCAATCTCGCGCATTAAATGGCTTAGATTCATTATTATCAATCGTACAAATGCCGGGCGGGGTTCCAGTTGCTACAGTAGCAATTGGTAAAGCTGGTGCAACAAACGCAGGTTTACTTGCAGCGCAAATCCTTGGCACAATAGATATAGAGTTAGCGAGTAAACTAGAAGCTCGTCGTGAAGCTACTAAGGCGCAAGTTTTAGAAAGCACAGGTGACCTAGTGTGACGAAAATGATTTATCCTGGACAAACAATCGGTATAATCGGTGGTGGCCAGCTTGGTCGAATGATGGCTACTGCAGCAAAAGAAGCAGGATTTAAAATTGCTGTACTGGAGCCGACAATGGATTCACCTTGTGGCCAAGTCGCAGATATTCGCATTGTAGCGCCATATGATGATGAGGCGGCACTCGAAGAACTTGCAGAAGTAAGTGACGTAATTACGTATGAGTTTGAAAATATTGATTATGAAGGCTTAAAGCGTTTAACAGAAATTGCTTATGTTCCTCAAGGAGCTGAGTTAGTGCGCATTACGCAAAATCGTGTAACAGAAAAGGAAGCAATTGTACTTGCGGGATGTCCTGTCGCGCCATATGTTGTTGCAAAGACGTACGCAGACCTTGTTGCCAATATTTCGAACATTGGCTATCCCTGTATTGTGAAAACAGCTCGTGGTGGTTATGACGGTAAAGGGCAGCAGTTACTCAAGTCAGAGCAAGACTTACCGTTAGCCGAAAGTTTATTCGAACATTCGGTTTGTATCGCAGAAGGTTATGTACCATTCATAAAAGAGATTTCAGTAATTGTCCAACGTAATGGGCATGGCGAAACTCGCTGTTTACCAGTTGGTGAAAATATTCACGTGAATCATATTTTACATGAAACGATTGTACCGGCACGTATTTCTGATGCAACAGCGGCAAAGGCAGACGCAGCAGCAACGAAAATTGCAGATCATCTAGAGCTAATCGGTACATTAGCAATTGAAATGTTCGTGCTTGAAAATGGAGAAATTATTATCAATGAATGTGCACCAAGACCTCACAACTCAGGCCATTATTCAATCGAAGCATGTAACATCTCACAATTTACACAGCATATCCGTGCCGTATGTGGTTGGCCACTACGCACACCGCAACTTTGGGCGCCATCAATTATGATAAACGTATTAGGGCAACATGTAGTTCCATTAACAAATTCAATTTCAAAATATCCTGATTGGTCGATTCATCTCTATGGTAAGTCAGAGGCAAAAGTAAATCGTAAAATGGGTCATGTTACAATTATGACAGATGACTTAAATGAAACGCTAACGCAAATCAAGGATTCTGGCATCTGGTCAGAGTAGAAGGAGAGCTAAAATGATTGAACGATATACACGGCCTGAAATGGGTGCAATTTGGACAGAGGAAAATAAATTCAAAGCATGGTTAGAGGTTGAAATTTTAGCTTGCGAGGCTTGGGCTGAAATTGGTGATATTCCAAAAGAGGACGTTGCAAAATTACGTGAGCATGCGACATTTGATATCGAGCGTATTTATGAAATCGAAAAGGAAACACGTCACGACGTAGTAGCATTTACTCGTGCTGTATCTGAAACACCAGCACTTGGTGAAGAACGTAAGTGGGTACATTACGGCTTAACGTCAACAGATGTAGTTGACACAGCGCTGTCATACTTAATTAAACAAGCGAATGAAATTCTGCGTAAAGATTTAACTAATTTCCTACAAATAATTGCTGAAAAAGCGAAAGAACATAAAAATACAGTTTGCATGGGTCGTACACACGGCGTACATGCTGAACCAACAACATTCGGTTTAAAGCTTGCTCTATGGCATGAAGAAATGAAGCGTAACATTGAGCGCTTTGAAGCAGCTGCCAAAATTATTGAAACAGGTAAAATGAGTGGCGCAGTTGGCACATATGCAAACATCGACCCTCGAGTAGAAGTTTATGTATGTGAAAAATTAGGAATCGCAGCTTCGCCAATTTCTACGCAAACATTGCAGCGTGACCGCCATGCACAATACTTCTCAACATTAGCGCTAATCGCAGCTTCAATTGAGAAGTTTGCTACTGAAGTTCGCGGACTGCAAAAGTCTGAAACACGTGAAGTAGAAGAAGGCTTTGCAAAAGGTCAAAAAGGATCTTCAGCAATGCCGCATAAACGTAATCCAATCGGTTCTGAAAACATGGTTGGTATGGCTCGCTTAATGCGTGGCTATATGGTAACCGCATTTGAAAATGTAGCTTTATGGCATGAGCGTGATATTTCACATTCATCTGCAGAACGCGTAATAATTCCAGATGCAACAATTACACTGAACTATATGTTAAACCGTTTCGGTAACATCGTAAAGAACTTAACTGTATTCCCAGAGAACATGAAACGCAATATGGATCGTACTTACGGCTTAATCTACTCTCAACATGTCCTACTCGCTTTAATCGAAAAAGGGCTGGTGCGTGAGGAAGCTTATGACACAGTACAACCACTTACAGCGATTTCATGGGATGAGCAAACACCGTTCCGTCCGCTAATTGAAGCAGATGAAAAAATCTCTTCGCTATTGTCAGCAGAAGAAATTGAAGCATGCTTCGATTATAACTATCATTTAAAAAATGTAGACATGATTTTCAATCGTCTAGGACTTAACTAATACACTTATCTAATCTGGAGGAATACGTCATGGAAAAAGGCCAACTTTTATATGAAGGTAAAGCAAAACAATTATTCGCAACAGAGGATCCACAAATCCTCTTCGTTGCTTATAAAGATAGCGCAACAGCATTTAATGGTGAGAAAAAAGAAGATATTGCAGGTAAAGGTATTTTAAATAACCGCATTACGACTTTAATTTTCGAAAAATTACAAGTAGCCGGAATTGCGTCTCATTTCGTGAAAAGACTTTCAGATACTGAGCAGCTTGTACGTAAAGTGGATATTATCCCAATCGAAGTCGTTGTACGTAATGTTGCAGCAGGTAGCCTAGCCAAGAAACTGGGCTTAGAAGAAGGCACGCCACTACAACGTCCAATCGTAGAGTATTACTACAAAGACGATAACTTAGGCGATCCAATGATTACAACAGAGCATATTGATATTCTTGCCTTAGCAACGAAGGATGAAGTAGCCGCTTTATATAGCCAAGCATTACAAGTAAACGAAGTGTTGAAGCCAATGTTTGCAGCAGTAGGTGTAGAGCTAATTGACTTCAAACTAGAATTTGGTCGCGACAATAACGGAGAAGTATTACTTGCAGATGAAATTTCACCAGATACATGCCGCCTTTGGGATGCAAAAACGAAAAGAAAGCTTGATAAAGACGTATTCCGTCGTGATTTAGGAAGTTTAACGGAAAGTTATGAAATCATACTAGAAAAACTTGGAGGCAAATAAGTCATGAAGAAAGTTAAAATTTATGTAACGTTAAAAGAAAGTATTTTAGATCCACAAGGTTCTGCAGTTCAAGGTTCATTATCGAAAATCGGTTTTGCGGAAGTAACAGATTTACGTATTGGTAAATATTTAGAGGTAACAATTGCGGACACGGACCGTGATATCGACACACTTGTTAAAGAAATGTGTGAAAAGGTGTTAACAAACACTGTTATTGAAAACTACCGTTACGAAATCGAGGAGGCATAATCTGATGAAATTTGCAGTACTCGTATTCCCAGGGTCTAACTGTGATATTGATATGTATCATGCGATTAAAGATGAACTTGGTGAAGAAGTAGAATACGTTTGGCATACGCAGGACAACTTAGATGGCTTTGACGGTGCGTTAGTGCCAGGTGGCTTCTCTTACGGCGACTACTTACGTTGTGGTGCGATGGCAAACCAATCAAACATTATGAAAGCACTAAAGGAGTTCGCAGTTGCAGGCAAACCGGTAATTGGTGTTTGTAATGGATTCCAAATTTTAACGGAAGCAGGCTTACTTCCAGGCGCATTATTACGTAATAAAAACCTAAAATTCATGTGTCGCACAGTGCAGTTAAAAGTTGAAAATAACAACACGTTATTCACGAACAATTACGCTACAGGTGAAATCATTAATATTCCAATCGCTCATGGTGAAGGGAATTATTACTGTGATGAAGAAACTCTAGCAACTTTAAAAGCAAACAATCAAATTGCATTTACATACGTGGGTGACAATCCGAATGGTTCTTTAGCTGACATTGCAGGGATCACGAACGAGCAAGGTAATGTTCTTGGCATGATGCCTCACCCAGAGCGTGCAGCTAACGAAATTGTTGGCGGCGCAGATGGACTTAAATTATTCAAATCAATCGTTAAGCAGTGGAGGGAACAACATGTCAACAACTAAATTCGAGCCGTCACCGGAGCAAATAGAAGTAAAGCGTCTTTATGCAGACATGGGTATGTCAGATGCAGAATACGAGTTAGCAGTAGAAAAATTAGGGGGACGCAAGCCTAATTGGACTGAAATCGGATTATTCTCTGTTATGTGGTCTGAACACTGTTCTTATAAAAAATCAAAACCAGTTTTACGTAAATTCCCTACAACAGGCCCTCAAGTATTACAAGGTCCTGGTGAAGGCGCAGGTATCGTGGATATTGGCGACGGGCAAGCAGTAGTATTTAAAATGGAATCACATAATCACCCATCAGCAATCGAGCCTTACCAAGGTGCAGCAACAGGTGTTGGCGGTATTATCCGCGACGTATTCTCAATGGGCGCACGTCCAATCGCACTGTTAAACTCACTACGTTTTGGTGAATTAAAATCAGCGCGTGGTAAGTATTTATTCGAAGAAGTTGTAGCAGGTATTGCTGGTTATGGTAACTGTATCGGGATCCCAACAGTAGGTGGCGAAATTCAATTTGACCCTTGTTACGAGGGGAACCCTCTTGTAAATGCAATGTGCGTTGGCCTAATTGACCATAAGGACATCCAAAAAGGTGTAGCAGCAGGTGTAGGTAACACAGTCATGTATGTTGGTGCAAAAACAGGTCGTGATGGTATTCACGGAGCAACATTCTCTTCTGAGGAATTAACAGAAGATACTGAAGAAAGTCGTTCAGCAGTTCAAGTTGGGGACCCATTCATGGAGAAACTATTACTTGAAGCTTGTTTAGAAGTTGTTAAATCGGATGCATTAGTTGGCATTCAAGATATGGGTGCAGCAGGACTTACTTCATCTTCAGCAGAAATGGCTTCAAAAGCTGGTACGGGTGTAGAAATGAATCTTGACCTAATCCCTCAACGCGAAACAAACATGACAGCTTACGAGATGATGTTATCTGAATCTCAAGAACGTATGCTATTGGTTGTTAAAGCGGGTCGTGAAGACGAAATTAAAGTAATCTTTGATAAATATGATTTAGATGCAGTAGCAGTGGGTCGCGTAACGGACGACAAAATGCTACGCCTGATCCACAACGGAGAAGTAGTTGCAGAAGTTCTTGCAGATGCACTTGCTGAAGATGCACCGGTATATATTATGCCAGAAGCAGAGCCAGCTTACTTTGCTGCGTTCCAAGCGCTGGACAATGTAGAGCCAGTAATTACTGATTACAAGGAAACATTAACAGCACTTCTTAAAGCGCCAACTGTCGCGTCTAAAGAATGGGTTTATGATCAATATGACTACCAAGTACGCACAAACACAGTTGTAGCACCAGGTTCGGATGCTGCAGTAGTACGTGTACGTGGCACAAATAAAGGATTAGCGATGACAACGGACTGTAACTCTCGCTACATCTACCTAGATCCAACAACTGGCGGAAAAATTGCAGTTGCTGAAGCTGCACGAAACATCGTATGTTCAGGTGCACAACCACTTGCCATTACGGACTGCTTAAACTTTGGTAACCCGGAGAAACCAGAAATCTTCTGGCAAATTCAAAAATCAGCTGATGGTATTTCAGAAGCATGCCTAGCATTAGATGCACCAGTAATTGGTGGTAACGTATCAATGTATAATGAGCGTTCGGGTGAAGCAGTTTACCCAACGCCAACAATTGGAATGGTTGGCTTAGTAAAAGACTTAGCACACGTAACAACGCAAGAAGTGAAAGCTTCTGGTGACATCGTGTACCTAATCGGTGAAACAGCGACTGAGTTCGGTGGTTCTGAGCTTCAAAAACTACTAAATAATGGTGTGATTTCAGGTAAGGCACCTGCGATCGATTTACTAGTTGAAGCAGCTCGCCAAAAAACGATTTTAGAAGCAATCCGTGCTGGACTTGTACAATCGGCGCATGACGTTTCTGAGGCGGGTGTAGCAGCTGCACTTGCAGAGAAAACATTCTCTGCTAAAGGCTTCGGCTTAAATGTAACGCTTACAGGGTCACCAGTATCAGCTTTATTTTCTGAAACACAATCTCGTTTCATCCTAACGGTAAAAGAAGAAAACGCAGCAGCATTTGAGCAGATCGTAACAGATTCCAAACAAATTGGTGTTGTAACAGAAGATGCAACATTAACAATTAACGGTGAAACTGGCATTCTAGTAGAAGGTACAGTAGAGGAATTCCGTTCTGCTTGGAAAGGAGCAATTCCATGCTTGCTGAAATCAGAGGCTTAAATGAAGAATGTGGCGTTTTCGGGATTTGGGGACACACAGATGCGGCACACTTAAGCTATTACGGCTTACACGCATTACAACATCGCGGACAAGAAGGGGCTGGTATCGTCACAACTGACGGCCAGAACCTTGTAGCTGTACGTGGTGAAGGACTTGTAAATGATGTTTTTAATGAAGATAAATTACGTTTTGCTACAGGGCATGCAGCAATTGCCCATGTACGCTACGCAACAGCTGGTGGCAAAGGGATTGAAAACGTACAACCACTTTTATTCCGATCGTCAACAGGTTCTTTAGCAATTGCCCATAACGGAAATCTAGTAAATGCTAATCATTTAAAACAACATTTAGAGCGCTCTGGTAGCATTTTCAACTCAACTTCAGACACTGAGGTTGTTGTTCATTTAATAAAAAAATCAACACACTCACCATTCCGTGGAAAGGTGAAAAATGCTCTTTCATTATTAAAAGGAGCTTTCTCGCTCATCTTATTAACAAATGATTCAATGATTGTGGCGCGCGATCGTAACGGTTTACGTCCATTATCTTTAGGTAAATTGGGTGATGCGTATGTTGTAGCTTCTGAAACATGTGCATTTGATTTAATCGGTGCAGAATATGTTCGTGAAGTAGAACCTGGTGAACTATTAATTATTTCAAATAATGGATTAGAAGTAGATAGCTTTATAGAAGCGGATAAACGCACAATGTGTGCAATGGAGTATGTATACTTCGCCCGTCCAGATTCAAATATCGATGGCATCAATATTCATATGGCACGAAAACGTATGGGGAAAGAGCTTGCGCGTGAATGTGCACATATCGAAGCAGATGTTGTTACAGGTGTACCTGATTCTTCGATTTCTGCGGCAATTGGCTTCTCAGAAGAAAGTGGAATTCCATATGAGCTTGGCTTAATCAAAAACCGATATGTAGGACGTACCTTTATCCAACCGACACAAGAACTACGTGAGCGTGGCGTTAAAATGAAGCTTTCACCAGTTGTTCAAGTTGTTAAAGGGAAGCGTATTGTGATGGTAGATGATTCAATCGTTCGCGGTACAACGTCAAAACGTATCGTACGTATGCTAAAAGAAGCAGGTGCAGCTGAAGTCCATGTTGTGATTTCTTCACCACCGATGACAGACCCTTGTTTCTATGGTATCGATACATCAACACATGAGGAATTAATCGCCTCAAGCCACAGTATAGAAGAAATGCGTGTTGCTATCGAAGCGGATTCACTGACATTCTTATCTGTAGATGGACTTGTTCGAGCAACAGAACGTCCATTTGAAGATGAAAATGCAGGACTTTGCATGGCTTGCTTTACGGGGAACTATCCAACAGAAATTTTCCCAGACACAGTATTACCACACGAAAAAGAATGTTAAGAGGTTAATGGAAGGTCGCGCTCAAGCATTGAGTGGGCGCGCTTTCTTACTTTGAGGAGGAGCAAGACATTATGTCAAAAGCATATGAACAAGCAGGCGTAAATATTGAAGCAGGATATGAAGCAGTAAAACGTATGAAATCTCATGTTGAGCGCACAAATCGCTTAGGCGTGATGGGGACGTTTGGCGGCTTTGGCGGCATGTTTGACCTATCTGCACTAAACTTAAAAGAACCTGTTCTTATCTCAGGTACAGACGGTGTTGGGACAAAATTAAAATTAGCATTCATGGTCGATAAACACGATACAATCGGCGTCGACTGTGTAGCAATGTGTGTAAATGATATCGTAGCACAGGGAGCAGAGCCACTTTACTTCCTTGATTATGTAGCAGTAGGAAAAGCAATTCCTGAAAAAATCGAACAAATTGTAAAAGGTGTAGCAGATGGTTGTGTACAGTCTGGGGCAGCGTTAATCGGTGGAGAAACCGCTGAAATGCCAGGTCTTTATGAAGAAGATGAATACGACCTAGCAGGATTTGCAGTAGGTGCTTGTGAAAAAGCCGACATCGTAACAGGTGAGAAAATTGCAGAGGGTGACGTTTTAATTGGACTTGCTTCAAGCGGTGTTCACTCTAATGGGTACTCATTAGTGCGCAAAATCGTCTTTGCAGATAACGAGATTGCAGTAGATGCAGTTGTTGAAGGCTATGAAGATTTAGGCCCAATTGGCGAAGCATTACTTGTGCCCACGAAGTTATATGCGAAGCCAGTTTTAGCTGCATTAAAAGCGGCGGATGTACATGGCTGTGCACACGTAACAGGTGGCGGTTTCTATGAAAACCTACCACGTATGATGCCACAAGGTTTAGCGACTGAAATCGATTTAGGCTCTTGGCCAGTATTACGCATCTTTGAATTCTTAAAGGAAAAAGGCGCATTAGCTGATAAAGATCTATATAACGTATTTAATATGGGTATCGGATTCGTGCTAGCTGTGCCAGCTGAAGAAGCAGATAAAGTAATCGCGGTGGCGCAGAACAATGGCGAAAAAGCTTATAAAATCGGACGTGTTGTTAAAGGTGAAGGCGTGGTATTCAATGGTGAGCATGACGGGAGCCTAGTGTAATGGTAAAGAAAATCGCAGTATTTGCTTCAGGTAGTGGTAGTAATTTTCAGGCCATTGCAGAAAGCGTAAATAAAGGCGAAATTCCTGCTGAAATCGCACTAGTCATTACAGATAAACCGGGCGCTTACGTTGTTACACGCGCGCAAAGCTTGAATGTTCCTGTTCTAGAGCTTGCACCAAAGGACTTTGCATCGAAGGTTGAATATGAAGAAAAGATCATACAAGCATTACATGATGCTGATGTGGAGTGGGTTATTTTAGCAGGGTATATGCGCTTAGTGGGCGACACATTATTAACTGCATATGAAAATCGCATCATAAATATCCACCCTTCTTTATTACCTTCTTTCCCAGGCAAAGACGCAATTGGACAAGCAATGGAACATGGGGTAAAAATGACTGGCGCCACGGTTCATTACGTAGATGCTGGCATGGATACTGGCCCAATAATTGCACAGGCTGTCGTTGAGGTTGTAGAAGGCGACCGTGAGGCAACAGAAGAGCGCATTCATAAAATTGAACATGCTCTTTACACAAATACGTTAAAACAGTTATTTGGCAACGAAAAAAAATAGCCCGAGCAGCTCCATGAGAGGGCAATGCTCCCCTATCTTTTTTAGCCCAATAACAAAAAATTGGAGGATTTCATCGTGACGAAACGTGCACTAATTAGTGTTTCAGATAAAAAAGGTATTTTAGAATTTGCAAAAGAGCTTGTAGCATTAGGCTATGAGGTGTTATCAACTGGTGGTACAAAAAAATTACTTCAAGAAAACAATGTTCCTGTAACAGCGGTTGACGAAGTGACGAAATTCCCTGAAATTTTGGATGGTCGTGTAAAAACATTGAACCCAATGATCCACGGCGGTTTACTTGGTAAATTTGATGAGCCTAGCCATGTTGCGCAAATGGAAGAGCACGGTATTGAGCCTATTGAAATTGTATGTGTAAACCTTTACCCATTCGTTGAAACGATTTCAAAACCAAATGTAACTTGGGACGATGCGATTGAAAATATCGATATTGGTGGTCCAACAATGCTTCGTTCAGCTGCGAAGAATCATGATTATGTAACAGTAATTGTAGATAGCACTGATTACGTGGCAGTGTTAGCAGAACTTAAAGCGGATGGTAAAACAACAATTGAAACACGTCGTCGTCTTGCCGCAAAAGTATTCCGTCACACGGCAGCGTATGATTCTTACATCTCGAATCATTTATCAAATGCAATCGGTGAAGAGTTCCCAGAAAACTTAACATTAACGTATGAACTAAAACAAAACCTACGCTACGGTGAAAACCCTCACCAAAAAGCAGCGTTCTATCAAAAACGTCTTGGCTCTGATTTCTCGATCGCGTATGCAACACAATTACATGGTAAAGAGTTATCTTACAATAATATCCAAGATGCAAATGCTGCACTTCAAATCGTGAAAGAATTCGAAATGCCAGCAGCAGTAGCTGTGAAGCATATGAATCCTTGCGGCGTTGGTACCGGTGCAACGATTGAAGAAGCATTTAATAAAGCATACGAAGCGGATTCAACATCGATTTTTGGTGGCATTATTGCACTGAACATGGAAGTAGATAAAGCAACAGCACAAAAACTATCGGGTATCTTCCTTGAAATAATCATTGCTCCAGCATTTACCGCAGAGGCGTTAGAAATTTTACAAGCGAAGAAAAACATCCGCTTAATGACAATCGACTTTGCACAAGGCAAGCAAGACCAATTCAATGTTGTAGCAGTTGAAGGTGGTTTACTTGTTCAAGAGCCAGATCGTTTCGGCTTTAATGAAGCAGAAATCAAAGTTGTAACTGAGCGTGAGCCAACAGAAGCTGAATGGAATGCAATGAAGCTTGGATGGGCAGTTGTGAAGCACGTAAAATCAAATGCAATTGTAGTAACAGATGAGCAAATGACATTAGGTGTTGGCGCTGGTCAAATGAACCGCGTTGGCGCAGCAAAAATTGCATTCGAGCAAGCAGGCGATAAAGCTAATGGTGCAGCTTTAGCATCAGATGCATTCTTCCCAATGGGCGATACAGTTGAAGCAGCTGTTGCCGCTGGTATTAAGGCAATAATCCAACCAGGTGGCTCGATTAAAGATCAAGATTCAATTGATGCAGCAAATAAACATGGTATTACAATGGTGTTCACGGGTGTTCGTCACTTTAAACATTAATAAATCGTAAAAAAAAGATAAATTTGTGGTTTCCTTCGCTGGATACAGTTATAATAGAATAATGTTTCGCTAGTGTTCTGGTCGGATATTAGCAGAAGCGTTTGCAAATACTTTATTTTCAATCCTTTCAGGCCGGAAGAATTGATTATAAGCCGAACAGTTAACCTTGGCCGGGTAACTGTTCAAAATAGCTGTTAGCATCATCAACTTTGGTCGGGAGATGATGCTGACAAATTATTAATGCTGTTGTTCTCTAACCTATGCTGGTCGGATAGGTAGAAGATGACGCCATTAATGAAAAACGCTCGCCTATTATTGGCGGGCGTTTTTTTATCCAAAAATGGTGGCGGGGCTTGCCTTTTTACTCTAAAAGCTATTTGCAATGCGCTAAAATTTTGCGAAGGATTCCATGAATATCCCTAAGGAGGATCATTCAAATGAACGTACTTGTTATCGGAAGTGGTGGTCGTGAGCATGCGATCGCAAAACAATTTAATTTAGCTCCATCTGTAGAAAAGGTTTTTGTGGCACCAGGAAATGATGGGATGCGCGGGGATGCAGAAGTTGTTGCAATTGATGCACTTGATTTCGCGGCACTTGCTTCATTCGTCAAAGAAAATGAAATAGTACTTACTTTTGTGGGTCCAGAACAGCCTTTAGCAGAAGGTATTGTTGATTATTTTAATGAGCAAGGTTTAGTGATTTTCGGTCCAACTCAAGCAGCAGCTAAAATCGAAGGCTCTAAATCATACGCGAAAGAAATTATGAATAAATATGATATTCCAACAGCTGCACATGAAACCTTTACAGAAAGCCAACCAGCCATTGCTTATATTAAGAAGCAAGGTGCGCCAATCGTTATTAAAGCAGATGGTTTAGCAGCTGGTAAAGGCGTAATTGTGGCAATGACGGAAGAAGAAGCAATTGAAGCTGTGGAAGATATGATTGGTAATCAACGCTTTGGTGATTCATCATCTCGCGTAGTCATCGAGGAATTCCTTGATGGTGAAGAGTTCAGCTTTATGTCATTTGTGCATAAAGGTCAAATTTACCCAATGGTTATCGCACAAGATCATAAGCGTGCATATGATGGCGACAAAGGACCAAACACGGGTGGTATGGGCGCTTATTCACCAGTTCCACAAATTTCTGATGAAGTTGTTGCCACTGCGTACGACACAATCGTTGTGCCAACAGTTGAAGCGATGGAAAAAGAAGGTGTTTCATTTACTGGGATTTTATATGCAGGTTTAATCCTGACAGGTAAAGGTCCAAAAGTAATCGAGTTCAATGCACGTTTCGGCGATCCTGAAACGCAAGTCGTGCTACCACGTATGGCATCCGATTTCGGTGAATTTATGATGGCGTTAATGAACGAGCAGTCATTTGATTTACAATGGAAAGAGGAAGCAATGCTCGGTGTAGTTATTGCAGCTGAAGGCTACCCAGGTGATGTTGAAAAAGGAAACGCATTACCGAACTTATCTGATATCCGATTACCGGTTTACCATGCAGGTACGAAATTCGCAGAGGGTGAATTTGTGGGCAATGGCGGTCGTGTTATCCTTGTTTCTGCAGAAGCAGCTACATTAAAAGAAGCGCAGCAAAAGGTTTATGATGAGCTTGCGAAAAAAGAATGGACTAATTTCTTCTTCCGTAAAGATATTGGCTGGAGAACATTTAAATAAGGGTTCTACATCAAATGTTGGGGTGTATTCAAATTAGTTATTAATTTGAATACACCCTTTCTCACGAAGTGCGTTGATTGGAGCTCCGTGGGCCCGACGCTTTTCTGGGGGCACGGCTCCAACTATCTACTTGCCTGCCTTTTCGGTGGCAGGCAAGTAGAGGATTTTCCGCACGTGCTTAATCCCCTGGAAGTCGCGTGCCCCCTCCGCTCCAATCAACGAGCACTATCCAAGGTGATTAAAGTATTCATGCTTTCTAAATCCATATGCATTCCTTTTTATAACCTTTGAAGTATTATTAATTCCTTCCAAAAATCTATTCGAATAGCCAAATACATAACTATTCAAGATCTCAATTTGCCAATTTATAAACGTCTTAATAGCTTTTAAAAACGCTGAATTTTGCGTTTCTTCTACTTTCCGCTAAAAATCTAATAATCCAGCTTTTACAACCGTAAAATTCTTTTCTTCCTTTGAATTCCGCTGACACTTTTTATAAAGTTCCTTTAGTTTATAGGTTTCCTTCAATTCCGAAGAAATAGAAGTGTAATGTTTTAAATACCATAGCTCGTCTTTTTTTAATTTAGCCTTACCCTTTATGCAATACATTTTGCATGCATTAGATCATTTTAATACGTATTGGAAAGAAGTTGTATTCAACTAACATCCACCATTTTGGTTCAAGCATTATCATTTTTAATACTTTTTCATCCACGAGTAAACTCGTGGAATCTAGATGCACGTGGATTTTAATGTATTACACATACCTATCGTTAATCTTCGGGTTCAACTATATTTGCAGAATACTAAAACCCTTTCTCGGATTTTCTGAGAGAGGGTTTTTTTGCGTTTTGAAAATTTATCTTTAGCCAAATTGTATACTAAAGGGGATGGGGAATTATGAGAAAACATAGTATCGAGGGTGGCGGCCATGGTCGTCATTTTAAAGAAGGTATACAAGGGGAAGTAAAACGTCATCGTCATGAAGAGCAGCCGGCTGAAGGCATGCATCGTCGCGGGGGCGGCCGTGGTGGTCACGGAAGAGGTCGCGGCGGTGCGCAAACTTTCAGACGTGGACGCGCAATCGGATTTTATAAGCAATTAGAATCTAAAAATGAAACGCGTAAATTACAGTTAGAATCAAAAGAGCTAGAATCGATTCACCCGATTATCGCGGGGGAACTAAAAGCGGTGCAGGCAATTATGGCTGAGTTTAAAATAGCGTTTGGTTTAACAGATGAAGAAAATACTGTAACTGAAAACGAAGAAATTTCTGATAAATAGAGGTATGATAGCTATATGTATTTTTTTGCATATAGCTTGTTTACATAGAAAGTGAGGGTTTGCATGCAGTCGGTCATAAAACTTATGAAGTATATTAAACCGTATATGGCATTCGCTATAATTGCGCCACTGATGATGGTACTGGAGGTGTCGATGGATTTACTTCAGCCAACAATCATGCAAAATATTATCGATAACGGAATTGCACAGGGAGACAATCCGTATATTTATAAAATGTTTGTGTTTATGATTTTAAGTGCGATTGTTGGGTTAATTGGTGGTATTGGGTGTTCTATTTATGCGTCACGTGCTGCAATTAACTTTGCGACAGATATACGAAAAGATTTATATGAAACAATTACGTATTTTTCAAATGATAATAAAGATAAATTTACGCTTGGAAAATTAATTACGAATTTGACGAGTGATGTTGAAATGCTTCAGCGTGCATTAACAATGATGCTGAAAATTTTTGTGCGTGGTCCGATGTTATTTATCGGTGCTGTTATTATCGTATTTTTTACAGCACGTGAGTTATTCTCGATTTTATTATACGTTGTGCCAATTTTAGCATTTGCGATTTATTTTTTCACAAAGCTTTCAGGGAAGCTATTTTATAAGGTACAGGCGGCGGTAGATGTCGTAAATACAAGAACGCAGGAAAGTTTGGCTGGAATTCGTGTGATAAAAGCGTATAACCGTAAGCACCAGCAAGTGCAACATTTTGAAGGGGCGAATACTGAGTTAATGCAACGTAGTATTACAGCAGATCAAATTATGGGGATTTTAATGCCCTTTACGATGTTTGTGGTCAATATGGGGATTATCGGTGCGCTTTGGATCGGTGCAATTAAGGTGGATAATAGTACGTTAGAGGTCGGTGTTATTTTAGCGTTCATTAATTATTTGATGATGATTATGAATGGACTAACGAGTTCTTCAATGGTACTAGTGCAAATTGCGCGCGCGATTCCTAGTGCGGACCGTGTAATGACAGTGCTAGAGGAAAAGCCGACAATTCAAAATGTCGATGAGCCAATTCAACAACCTATTCGCGGTACTGTTGAATTTAAAGATGTTTCGTTTGCTTATATTAAAACGAATGAATCTGTTTTAAAAAATATTTCGTTTAAGGCGGAAGCTGGGCAAACGATTGGGATTATAGGCATGACTGGTAGTGGGAAGTCTACGCTTATGAAGCTGTTACCGCGTTTATTTGATGTGGATAGTGGTGAGATTTTAATTGATGGTGTGCCAATTGGGCAGTATGATTTGAAAACATTGCGTGAAGCGATTGGCTTTGCGCCGCAAAAGGCGACGCTATTTTCGAAAACACTTGGCGAAAATATATTGTATGGCCATGAGCATGCGACAGCTGAGCAATTGCTAGCAGCGATTGAGCAGTCTCGTTCGCAGGAGTTTGTGGAGAAGCTAGGTGAAGGGGTTAATCATCAAATTACACAAGGTGCGACGAATCTTTCGGGAGGGCAGAAGCAGCGTCTTGCTATGGCGCGTGCGTTTATTCGTAGGCCGTCGATTCTTGTGCTAGATGATACGACTTCTGCGGTGGATAGTATATCGGAAAAGGCAATTCAAGAGACAATTGCAGCGCATTTTGCGGACAGCACGAAGTTTATCGTATCGTCAAAAATTTCTTCGATTCGCGAGGCCGATAAAATACTAGTCATCCATGATGGGTATTTAAATGGGATGGGCACACATGAAGAGCTTCTTGCTTCGAATGAAATTTATGCAAGTATTGTGGCAACACAGGTAGAAAAAGGAGGCGTGCTTCATGAGTAAAAATCAACCTCCTTTACCGATGCGCCAAGGTGGTAAGCATTTTAGTGGTCCGGTGGAAAAACCGCGTAATCAAAAAGGTACGTTGCTACGTATTTGGGGCTATTTAAAGCTACAAAGATTGGGCATGATTAGTGCAATTGTTTTTGTGGTATTGTCGTCGATTTTAAGTTTATTAGGTCCGTTATTAATCGGGATTATTATTGATGATTATATTTTAGCGAAGGATTTGAATGGTACGGTACGCATGCTTGTGATATTAGCGGCGATTTATACGGTTTCCTCGATTTTAGCTTGGTTGCAAACGTTTGTGATGATTCGTATTTCGCAAAAGACGATTCGTACATTACGTCAGGAGTTGTTCGGCAAGATTCAATCACTTGCGGTGTCGTTTTTCGATAAGCGTCAGCAAGGCGATTTGATGAGTCGGATGACGAATGATATTGAAAACTTAAACGCGGCGCTTTCGCAAAGTGTGATTCAAATCGTTTCGTCTGTTTTAACGATCGTTGGTACGGCAATTGCGTTAGTGTATTTAAACTGGGTGCTTGCGCTTGTGACATTGACGGTTATTCCGTTAATTGTCTGGGCGACGAAGCAAATCATTAAACGAAGCAGTGTGAATTATAAAGCGCGCCAAAAGCATTTAGGTGAGCTGAATGGCTTTATCGAGGAGACGATTAGTAATTCAGATATTACGACGCTATTCGGTAAAGAGGATGTAACGATTGCGCAGTTTAATGAGGCCAATGAACGCTTGCGTGGTTCTGCAATGCGCGCGGACATTATTACGGGCTTTATGGGACCGATTAATAACTTTATGAATAATCTTGGCTTAGGGCTTGTCATTGGGGCGGGCGCAATTATGGCTGTCAGTGGTGGCGGTGTGACGATAGGTGTTATCGCATCGTTTGTGACATATACGCGTCAGTTTTTCCGTCCGATTAACCAGCTTTCTAATCTATTAAATACTTTCCAATCTGCAATTGCAGGTGCAGAGCGTGTATTTGAAATTTTGGATGAGCAGGAAGAAAAAGCGGATGTACCGAATGCCCGTGTCATACAGAAGTTAACAGGTGACGTTGTATTAGAAGACGTAGAGTTTGAATACGTGCCAGGTAAGCCTGTACTTCGCGGTATTAATTTGCATGCTAGGCCGGGTGAAACAGTGGCAATTGTCGGGCCGACTGGTTCTGGGAAAACGACGATTATTCAGCTGCTTACAAGGTTTTATGATGCAACAGCAGGTCGGATTTTATTAGATGGGCAGGATATTACGGATTATAAAATGGAGAATGTGCGCCAACATGTAGGTATCGTACTGCAGGATACGTATTTATTTTCTGGTACAGTACGTGAAAACATCCGCTTTGGTCGATTAAATGCGACGGATGCGGAAGTGGAAGAGGCAGCGAAAATTGCCTATGCTCATAATTTCATTAAATATTTACCAGAGCGTTATGAAACGATGCTTGCAAGTGGTGGGCTAAACTTGAGTCAAGGGCAGCGCCAGCTTATTGCGATTGCACGTGCTATTTTAGAAGATCCGGATATTTTAATATTGGATGAAGCAACGTCAAGTGTAGATACGATGACAGAGGTGCATATTCAAAAGGGCTTAAATAATTTAATGCAAGGGCGTACTAGCTTTGTCATAGCGCATCGTTTAAAAACAATTGAAAATGCGGATCAAATTTTAGTCATTAAAGATGGTTCGGTATTAGAGCAGGGAAACCATGATGTGCTTATGAAGAAGGACGGCTTCTATGCACAATTGCAGAAACAACTTACAACTTAAATTTGAAGGTGGTCGTGAATAAAGTTCGCGGCCACTTTTTTCATATTTGTGCGCTAAATCGCATAGCATGGCTTTAAGGAAGGTGAGTGCTGTGAAACGATGGATTGCGCTAATTGTGCTAATGCTGGGTTGTATGGTCGTAGTTGTATATGAAACAAATGCTTCGGACCGACGCTTCTTTTTGCCGGAGCCTCTTGGGGATATTACCATTGTACTTGATGCGGGGCATGGTGGAATAGATGGTGGCGCATCAAAGGGTGAAGTGATCGAAAAGGATATAACGCTGAAAATTACGCAACGTGTGGAACGTCAGTTGAAGCGTTTAGGTGCAACAGTCGTAATGACACGCACAAAGGATGGCGATGTTCTGAGTGAACATGCACCGAGTGAGGAATTTACGTCGCTGCGTGAGCGTAAGCGTGAGGATATCTTTTTACGTGAATCACTAGCGAAGGAAGCGCAAGCGGATTTATTTGTTACGATTCACGCCAATGCAATTCCAAATAGTAAGTGGCGCGGGGCACAGGTGTTTTATCATGAGAGTGGTCATCCAAACGGTGAACATTTAGCAAAGTCGATACAGGGGTCGATTCGTGAGCGTTTGCAAAACACAGATCGAGAGGCGCTTGCGATTAAGGGAATCTATTTATTGAAGAAGATGGAAGTGCCTGCTGTTTTAGTGGAGACAGGTTTTATTAGCAATGATGAAGAGCGTGAATTACTGATGGATGTGAAGTATCAAGAGCAGATGGCAGTGGCTATTGTTCGCGGTATTGAAGATTATTTCTCCCTTCGTTTTGAATGAAACCCCATTTCCTATACAGATGGAATCAGTGTGATATACTAACATTGAACATTTGAATAAGGGGAGTGTTTCATGTGATAAATGAGCAACAAGTACGTGATATTTTAGGACAACTACAAGATCCGTTTTTACATAAAACGTTATCGGAGACGAACGGGATTACGAGCGTTACGATTAAAGAAGAGAAAAAGCATATCAGTGTAAAATTAGCGATTGCAAAAACAAATACACCAGAGCAAATGACGCTTCAAATGAAGGTAGTTGAACTACTTAAAGAAAACGGTGCTGAATCAGTAGGTATTCGTTTTGAGGAGTTATCGGGTGAAGCACTTGAATCATTCCGCGGCAAAGCGAGTGAATCAGAGGCGCAAGATATTTTATCGCCATTATCAAGCGTGCAATTTATTTCGATTGCATCTGGTAAAGGTGGCGTAGGTAAATCAACTGTATCTGTAAATATGGCAGTTGCATTAGCACGCTTAGGTAAAAAAGTTGGGTTAATCGATGCAGACATTTACGGCTTCAGTGTTCCAGATATGATGGGGATTACGGAAATGCCAAAAGTTGTCGACAATCGTATTTTCCCAGTTGAGCGTATGGGCGTAAAAGTGATTTCAATGGGCTTCTTCGTTGAAAATAATGCGCCAATCGTTTGGCGTGGACCGATGCTAGGGAAGGTTTTAGATCAATTCTTCCGCGATGTAGAGTGGGGAGAGATTGATTATATCCTTCTAGACTTACCACCAGGCACAGGTGATGTAGCACTTGATATTCACCAAATGCTACCGGCTTCAAAAGAAATCGTTGTAACAACGCCACACCCAACAGCAGCATTCGTAGCAGCTCGTGCAGGTGCAATGGCTTTACAAACAAATCACGAAATCCTAGGCGTAGTTGAAAACATGGCGTGGTACGAAACAAAAGACGGCGAACGCGAATTAGTATTTGGTCAAGGTGGCGGTCCTAAATTAGCGGACGAGCTACGTACTGAATTACTAGGTCAAATTCCACTAGGTCAACCAGACTGGACAGGTGAAGACTTTGCACCTTCAGTTTACGGAGTTGATCACAAAACAGGACAGCTGTATTTAGATATAGCTTCAAATGTAATTGAGAAGCTAAAAAAATAATATGTAGACAGGCAATTGCCTGTTTAATGTAAATGTAGGTGTTGTCGTTCGCGGCGTACCTACATTTTTTTATTGCGTGGCGCGTGTTGGCATAGCAAAGTGTTGCTTTGCGCAAAATAGAGTTGAAGCCGCACGTGAAACGGGGGAGATTTCTACTTCTTGGAATAAAGGTTGGCGTGGTGTATTTATTGTTATTCCTTTCCTTCCTTTCCTTCCTGTTCTTTGTCAGAACCAGAACCTGAATCAGAACCAGAGCCAGAAGAGGACTCACCGCTTTTTCGAATTAGTTCTTCCCACTTGCCTTGCATTAGCGGGTTTTCAATTGTTTCCTTGACGACTTTTTCGATTTCTTTACGAATAGTTGCTCCTTTTAAAATTGTTTCAAACTGCTTTTGCATGTCAGGCTGGCCGAAAAATTTAATTAACTCTTCTTGATAGGATGCGTCCTTCATTAAATCCTTTTGAATGGTCATTTGCTCCTTTTTCATACTTTTCGCAAAGGACTCTTTAAATTTGGGGTCTTCTAGCGTCTTCTTCCAAAATGCAGAGGCTTCTTCAGACAATAGGGTTTGCTCAATTGCTTGTTTAACTTCGTCGTGTTCTAAAACGAGTATCTCTCTGAAGGAGGGTTCTTCAAAAACTTGACGCAATGTTTTTTTACCGTCTTCCGTTTGAATGAGGTCAATCATAATTTTTTTCACTTCTTCATATTGAACGGAAGAGCTGTTAGCATCTGAACAAGCGACTAATAAAAGAGAGAGTAGCGCGATGGGAAGGAGCTTCTTCATATAAAATCATCCTTTCAGTTAAGTGCTCTTTCATTTATTGTTCACAATTTTCAGGAATGTATGTGATAGTTGTTCAGGAACATTCGCTTTTTTAAGGTGTCATTGATAAAATAGAAGGATATATTTAGTAAAGTTGGGGGAAATTGCGTCGTGACAATAAGGAACTGGGTTAAGTTTGCATTTTTGGCACTACTAATTGGTGGTGGTGTAACGGCTATTGCTTCATTAGTTATTCGTTGGGATTTCTACGAACCGTTTCTTTCTAATGGAGAAATTGGAGAATTCATTGCAGCATTTGTTTGGATGGGTGTTTTAGGTTGTACCATGAGCATGATTGCACAGGCAGGTTTTTTTGCCTATTTAACATTGCATCAAGTCGGTGTGAACCTATTCCGATCATTAACGTTATGGAATTGGGTTCAGATGCTGTTAATAATCGTTGTACTAGTAGATTTAGTTATATTCCGCTTTATACCGGGAGCAGAGAGTGCGAAAGATTGGATTGTCTATATGGCTCTTCTCGTATTTTTAATTGGTGGGGCAGTTGCTACAGGCATTAAGAAAGTCAAAATGACCAAAAAGCCACATGTATTAATTTCTACGATTTTCTTTATGATCGTTGTCACTTCATTAGAGTGGATTATTGCACTTATGGGGCGTCAAGATAACATCGATACATATGTAGCTTTACTATTATTCCCAATACTTGCGGTAAATGCATTCCAAGTTTTAATGTTGCCAAAATATAATGCGCAGTCAGAAGTTGACCGCAAAAAATTAGAGCAACGTCGAAAAGAGCGTAAAGAAACCTTGGTGGTTAAGTCTAATTAATAAAAGATGTGCTGAAGTAGTTTAACTTCAGCACATCTTTTTTATGGATAACGTTTTGTTTTCACAGAGAGCCCGAGTAAGTTTTGTTCAATCGAAATAAAGGGATGCTGTGCGAGTAAATTTAAATCGTCTAGTTCTAAAGAATGATCGCGGCTGAATGAAGTACTTATAATTGCGCCGTCTTCTAGTGTCTCCAACTGATCAATGTTCTTTATTTCAAAAAGTGGTGAAACAACATTTATCTTTTTACTATAGAAGAAAGTAATGATTTCATCGGTACAAGGTTCGGGTGAACACATCGTCCAAAGGGGGTGCTTTTGGAAAACTTCTTCATATAGTTTAATAGCTGAATTTAATTCGGTTTCAGAAGCGGTGGTAGAAACAAGTAAACCGGTAGTTAGATTGTTTGATAGAAAGTGCTTTAATTCTAATGGAGAACGTTGCATCCAGTCTGGCGCTAATAAAAAGAGTACATCTTTACCTGAATACGATTTGAGCCAATTTGAAAAATGCGGCGGGGAATAGGAAACTTCAGCTACTAAAGAATGCCCATAGGCGCCTTTTGAAATCGAAGTAGGCTCCATTGTTAATGTATGAGCGGAAAATAACGAGGTTCTTGTAAAAAGGAAAACGAAACATAATAACATGATGAAAGCTAGTGGTACCAAGGCTTTACGCATAATATACGCCCCTTCTTTTAATAGATTTATAAAGCAAAATTAAGATTCATATAAAAAAGTTATGAAAAAGTGTTGACGCTTATGACAAAAAGGTGTTATTATAACTAAGTCGCCAAGAGATGACGCGACAAACGAAACAACATGAACCTTGAAAACTGAACAAGCAAAACGTTAATGAAACAACGTTTTAACAGACACTTGCTTAATCGCGGTGCTGATTAAAACAAAATTATAGATATCAACTTTATGTTGATACGCTAGCAAAGCAATGAGCTT
>JAZLIT010000114.1:0-22543 GCA_045617525.1 Solibacillus sp.
TTGCCTGCTTCGAAACGGCAAGTGAAACATTTTGCAATAATTGTTGTTGACTCATCATCATTGATAATGCTGCTATATCCATACATGCACCTCCTCATTTTTATATCGGCTTCATCTTTAATTAATCAACTAACAATCTACGTTTTTCATAAGAAATATACCCTTAAATAAAAGGTTCTACGTCAAATGTTGGGGTGTACCTGAAATTATTCATTAATTTCAGTACACCCTTTCTCACGAAAGGCGTTGATTGGAGCTCCGTGGGCCCGAGGGCCAGCAGGATGCTGGTCATGGAAGCGTTGTGCTCACGACGAGCGCGCTCTTAGCTTCCCTACCTATTTCTTTAGGGCACGGCTCCAACTAACTAATTCCCTGCCTTTACGGAGGCAGAAAATTAGTGGATTTTCCGCACGTGCTTAATCCCCTGGAAGTCGCGGGCCCCCTCCGCTCCAATCAACGAGCACTGTCCAAGGTGATTCGCACGCGTTTTATATACTCTACTTAATAAAATCTTTGGTTTAAAATAATCATGCTTTCATCCAACCTTTTAATAACTATTCGAATAGCCAAATACATAACTATTCAGATTTGCCAATTTTTAAACGTCTTAATAGCTTTTAAAAACGCTGAATTTTTCGTTTCTTCCTTCCAGCGTAAAATCCTTTTCTTCCATTGAATTCCGTTGCCACGTTTTATAAAGTTCATTTTTTCATATGCTTCTTTCAATTCTGAAGACATAGAAGTGTAACGTTCTAAATACCATGATTCTTCTTTTGTTAATTTATCTTTATCTTTATGCAAAACATATCGCATACGCTCCCGATTTTTTACGATCATATGCATGCCATTCTTTTTGTTTACGACGTACCTCATCTACAGCCCAGTGAATATAACGACAATAATGAAAACGATTGTCTCTTTGCGACGATTTGGTAGCTATCAATCGGCTCATGTGTTTCTGCATTGGCAATAATCTATTGATACTTTCCAACGCCATTAGGCATAGTTTTAATCAATTCCTTAAAACAACGAATAATGGTTGATGCTGAAGTACCTAAAACATCAGCATCTTCCTTGAATGTCTTTGCTTTTACAGTTCGAATCTTGACAACTTGATTCCAACTTTCGAAAATCGTTGATAGCGATCTACAAATGCTAGGCTTGCGAAAATCTCTTTCCGCTGGCGCAAATGTAACGACGACGCTTATAAAAAAAGATTGTTAAACGTTCAAATAGAGCCAGAAAATTAAGCGTAAACGCAAAAAAGTTGTTACATCGTTTTACAACGAGTAACAACTTTCTTCTAAGCTATACATTCCGGACATTTACCATAAATCTCAAATTTATGTGCCTCTACTGCATAACCCGGCAACTTTTCCCCAAGCATTTCCATTGGGCAAACCGATAATTCCTTTACATTGCCACAATCACGGCATATGAAATGATGGTGATGATGATCCGATTCACATTGCATGCGGAAATTACGCTCACCACTTAGCTCTGTTTCCTCTAAAATCCCCAACTCCACGAACGTCGTAAGATTACGGTATATCGTATCAAAGCTCATGCCTGGAAAATCTGTTTTAAGTACTTGCAATAAATCACGTGCTGTTAAGTATTTTTCCGTATTTGAAAACATATCCAAAATAAGCGCTCGTTTATCTGTTTTTTTAAAGCCATTATCCTTCAAAATTTCCCACGCACGTGTAATATTCACAGTACCCCAGTCCCCTCTTTTTGAGCTGATAATTTTTGCATCATCTTTTTCCCAAAAATGACAATCAATAAGATTAAAATTGATGTAACAACAATTGTCCCGCCTGGCGCTAAGTCTAGGTAATACGCCGATACAAGCCCTACAAGGACAGCAAGCTCACCAAACACTATCGAATAAATGATTGCACCCTTAAAGCCCTTCGCCATACGCATTGCAGCTGCAACTGGTAACGTCATCAAGCTTGATACAAGTAAAATCCCAACAATTCGCATGCTCGCCGCAATCACTAATGCCACGACAACCATGAATAATAAATGAATCCACTTAGCAGGTAAGCCACTTGCCTTTGCATATTCCTCATCAAACGAAAGCACGAACAGCTCCTTGAAGAAGAAATACAGGAACAACACGACTACAAGAGCAATCGCAATGACTACATATAAATCTTGGCGTGACACAGCAGATACTGAGCCAAATAAATAGCTCATTAAATCCGTCTGAAAGCCCTTTGCAAGCGAAATGAAGATTGCGCTAAGTCCAATACCTGCCGACATAATAATCGGTATAGCAAGCTCCTCATAGTGCTTATACAAGCTACGTAAACGTTCAATCAAGATAGAGCCACTAACTGATGCTAAAATCCCTAAATAAATCGGGTTTAATAATGCAAATGCCGCGATTGACTGACTTAAATATAAACTGCCAGCAAGACCAGCTAACGTTACATGCGATAAAGCATCCGCTATTAAGCTAAGACGTCGCACAACAATAAATACACCTAAAAGCGGTGCAATAATTCCAATAATAAGCCCTGAGAAAAAGGCATTTTGTAAAAATTCATAGTTAAAAATCGCTTCGATCATTTCGCCTTCTCCTCTTAATGAATCTTGCGTACTGAATGGCCATACCAAGCATTCAGCGCATCTTCACTGATTGAATCAAAATCCACTTTATACCCATGGAAATGAATCGTTTGATTTAAGCAAGCTACATGACTAATACGATTTGAAACCGTATCCACATCGTGCGTCACTAAAATCATCGTCATGCCAAGTTCCTGATTTAACTTTGCGAGCATATCATAAAATGCTTGCACGTTTTCATGATCAATTCCAACAGTTGGCTCATCCAAAATTAGCAGCTTCGGTTCGCCAATCAATGCACGCGCAATAAATACGCGTTGCTGCTGTCCGCCAGAAAGCTGCCCAATATTACGCTGTGCAAAAGCTTCCATTCCTACCGCCTTCAACGCCTTTAATACGCGTTTATTACAATCATTTGGCATGCGCTTGAAAAGTCCCGTTTTCTTCGCTAAGCCACTACGTACAACCTCAAATACGGTAGCAGGAAATCCTGAGTTAAAGGCATTTGATTTTTGCGACACATAACCAATCATCTCACGATTTTTAAATGTTTTAGAATCTTCATCAAATAATTTAATTGTACCTGTCATTGGCTTTAATAGGCCTAATAAAAGTTTTAATAAGGTAGATTTTCCCGATCCATTTGGGCCAAGAAGCGCTAAAAAATCGCCTTCCTCTACGCGGAACGATATATTTTTTAGAACATGCGTATATTCATATTGAAAGGATACGTTCTCAAGTTTAACTATCGTCTTTTTCATTTTGTTCACTTCTTCCTAATTCAAAATCATTACGATTTACAGTTTTTTAGTATAGTCCACTTCCTGCACTTTGTAAAGATAATACGCTTGAAAGGAGTTGTTTTATGAATATTTCACTTGCCATGAATTTAGCAAATGCGTCAGATGACAAAATTATAAAGTGGGGGCAGCAGAATGGTATTTCACTCACTCATGCTGAAATCAAAGCAATCCGCAGAATTATTTCCGAGGCCTCAATGGATTGGCTTGTAACTGGTATTCCGAAATCTACAATAAAAAGGCTAGAAAAGCACCTCGGTCCTGATAAATTAGCCCGCCTCTTAAAGCTTTTAGGGGTTTAACAACGTACTGGGCCTTTTTGCAGCGTTCTGTACCCGTTTCTGTTCCAAATAATTAAATCGCATTAGCCAATAATAAAGGTGGTGAAATTTAACCATTTCACCACCTTTATTATTTATTTTGATTCCACCTATATTTGAAATTGTTCTACCTGTATCTTTTTTAAAAAAATTCTAAAGCACAAAAAAAGCAGCGCTCAATTGAACGCCACTTTTACTTTAAGAACCAAGCAAATATTCTTCAAGTACGATTGATCGTAATTGTTGTTCAGATAATTGCTTTCCTTGATATGTATAAATGTTTTGTTGATGCTTTATTTCAAAAATCTTTTTAATTCCCGCAATGTTTATTCCTTGTTCTAAAAGTTCTTGAATGTCTAACAATTCATCAACGTGATGCAATGAGTAAATACGACGATTACCTGCTGAGCGAACCGGATTAACTAGCTTATGCTCTTCATAGTAGCGGATTTGCCGTGCAGATAAACTAGTTAACTGCATGACCATTCGGATAGATAATGCTGGAATATCTTTTTTCGATTGTTTTCTCACTGCCATCACTCCTTGCTTTTATACTATTTACATTACGGAAGTGTGGCTTATTACGCAATAAATTGTTATTTATTGGGTTATATGTTTTTTAGAACAATATTATCTCACTATGATATGTAATTCACAAAGGCCTTATATAAAAGGGATTTGGGAAATAGATTTCACAAAATCATTATATTACTCGACCAATTTCTGACACATTTATCTTTTTTCAGAAATATAAAAGGAGTAAGTAATTCTATTTTCTGCATAGAATTACTTACTCCCGATATAATTTCCTATTAACCTCTAATACTATCTAGTAAATCTGGCGAAAATTGCCCGGTACGTAGCGCGGCAATTTCAAGTTTATAAGGTGCTTTCTTATTTTTTGCATCAGCACCTAAAAACGGTGTTTCTAAAATTTTTGGCACATGCATTAATTGTGGATGATGGACAATTGTTTTTAACGCTTCAAAACCAATTTCACCAAAACCGATGTTTTCATGGCGGTCTTTACCCGCACCACGAATATTTTTAGAATCATTGATGTGTAAAACTTTTAGGCGATCAATGCCGATTATTTTATCAAATTCATTTAATACACCATCAAAATCATTCACGATATCATAGCCTGCATCATGTATATGGCAAGTATCAAGGCAAATGCTTAACCGCTCATTATTCGTCACACCATCAATAATGCGAGCTAATTCCTCAAAGTTACGGCCAATTTCAGTGCCCTTCCCGGCCATTGTTTCTAATGCAATTTGCACAGGGAAGTTTTGTGATAACACTTCATTTAAACCTTCAACAATTTTCGCAATCCCCTCATCAACTCCCGCACCAACGTGAGCGCCAGGATGTAAAACGATTTGGGTTGCTTCTAAGAACGATGTACGTTCGATTTCAGATTGTAAAAAGTCGACGCCTAAGCGAAATGTTTCAGGTTTTGTTGTATTCCCTAGGTTGATAATATAAGGCGCATGCACGACGATATTTGACATGCCATTTTCCTTCATATGCTCTAAACCTTCACTAATATTTAATTCTTGGATTGGTTTACGGCGCGTATTTTGAGGTGCACCCGTATAAATCATAAATGTATTAGCACCATAGCTTGCTGCCTCTTCACTTGCACCTAATAGCATTTTTTTCCCGCTCATTGAAACGTGAGAACCTAATAACATTATTTTTCCTCCTTCGAAAAAGAGAAGTCGATAAATCGACTCCTCAGAAATTGTTTATCCCGCTATTTAAGCGAAAGTATAGTGAACACTAACACTCAGTAGGGATGTACTTACTCCCCACTAATTGAAGTTTTTCTTTAGTTATTATTACGACGTGCTTTAATGCGACGCTCGCGTTTTTTAACTTTATCCATTTCCCACTTCATGTTACGTTTGTAGCCAGGTTTAACTTTCTTCGGCTTACGTACCAATGCTTTGGCTTTGATATCAATTTCACTTTCATGCTTCACGCGGTTTTTACGTTGGTGACGGTCTTTTAATTCAGTCCATTCACCATTTTTAATATCTTTTTGCTCAAATGGGATACCCATTTTTTCAATACGAACAATTGCATCTTCTTCTTCTGGTTGGAATAGTGTAATCGCTGTCCCTTTAGTGCCGGCACGCGCAGTACGACCAACTCGGTGAATGAAGAACTCTAAATCATCTGGAATTTCGTAGTTGATAACGTGTGAAATCCCTTGAATGTCGATACCACGTGCAGCTAAATCCGTTGCTACGATGTATTGGAATTCAAGATCGCGAACTTGCTTCATCATTCTTTTGCGGTCACGTGGTGATAAATCACCGTGAATTTGGCCCGCACGAATGCCTTGCTCTGCTAAGAAATTCGCAACGCTTTCTGCATTTTTACGTGTATTACAGAAAATAACCGCTAAGAATGGGTTAATCCCTTTAATAACCTCTAGTAAACGGGCATTACGTGATTTCGAACGAACCGGTACAAGCACAAATTTAATGTTTTCAGCAACCGGGCGTTTATCGTTCATGTGAATATGCACTGGAGAGTCCATATATTTCTTTAAGAATGGCTTTAATTTCTCAGGAATTGTTGCTGAGAAGACAAACATCTCAAGCTTATCTGGCATATGGCTTGCAAATCCATCGATTTCTTCGATGAATCCCATGTCAAATGCTAGATCTGCTTCATCCACTACAAGTACTGGTGCAGTGTGCACTAGTAAAGCATTCTCTTTTACTAGGTCACGAAGACGACCTGGTGTACCTACAACGATTTGCGGTTGTGTTTTTAGTCTATCAATTGTACGTTGCTTGTCTGTACCACCGATAAATAATTTCGCACTGATTTCAGTTCCCTCAATCAATTGTGATAATGCATCGAAGATTTGCTGAGCTAGTTCACGAGTTGGTGAAGTAATTACAGCTTGAACTTCTTGCTTATCTTCCACAATTTTTTGCACGATTGGAATTAAAAAGCTGTGCGTTTTACCTGTACCTGTATGAGCTTGTCCAATTGCACTTTTACCTTTAAGTACTAATGGAATAATTTCAACTTGGATTGGTGTTGGTTCAGTAAATCCCAGTTCTGCAATGGCTTCCTGCAAAAATGGCTTTAAGTTATAATCTGTATATTTTGACATTTTTCGTACCTCCTAATATCTTCTTTACTGTAACTTGCATCACAAAAAAGAGAGACCATCCGATTATAATAACTTTAATCTAGGCGAACGTCAAATTTTAACGGAACATTTCATCACAACTATCATATGCTACATTAAAAGTATCGAAAGGAGATCATTATGCGCCCCCTAAATTACTTCCCCTTCTCCTACGTCCCTAATCAGCCACCGACGCAGCTGCCGACTCAAATGCCGATGCAAACGCCTCGTGGTTTAAATTTCGGTGGAAACCGATGGCAAACTATGCAACAAGAACCGATTGCTCCCATTCCACCCATCGCACCCGTGGAAGCTCCTGTAAAGGCACCATTTGGGTTAGATCAGTTTTTAAATGGAGCAAATCAGCTTTTCACAAATGTAGAAAAATATACCCCCTATGTCGAGCAAGCACGACCTATGTTAAAAAATTTACCTACGCTTTGGAAGTTATATAAAGGCTTTAAAGGGACACCGGATGAACCACGACTTGCAAATCGCCCTGATAATAGCACACGTACACCTAGACAATCACGATCATCACAGTCACGTCAACAACCACAACAAACACCGCTGACATTGCGTCCATCTACACCTAAAATATTTCAGCCTCCAGAACAGTATTTAGATTAGGAATGATACTTTGTGCAAATCCTTTCGCTCCGTTATAATAGTATGGATGAAGCATGAAGGGAGCTTGCCACTATGAAAGTACAAAAAATTACACCACGTGGATATTGCTACGGTGTTGTGGATGCAATGGTTATCGCTCGTAACGCAGCGTTAGATAAATCACTACCCCGCCCAATCTACATATTAGGAATGATTGTGCACAATAAACACGTAACAGATGCATTTGAACAAGATGGTATCATCACATTAGATGGTGAAAACCGTAAAGAGATTATTGAGCAAGTGAACGAAGGCACGGTTATCTTTACTGCACATGGGGTATCTCCTGAAATCCGTGAAATTGCTCGCCGAAAAGGCTTAGTGTCAATCGACGCAACATGCCCTGACGTTACGGTGACGCATGATTTAATACGCGAAAAAACAGCTGAAGGCTATGACATTATTTATATCGGCAAAAAGGGCCACCCAGAGCCAGAGGGAGCGATTGGCGTTGCTCCTGATAAAGTTCATTTAGTGCAATCCTTAACGGACGTAGATGCCTTAGCATTCAAGAATCAAAAGATATTAGTGACCAACCAAACAACAATGAGCCAATGGGACGTTGTATTCTTAATGGACCGAATTAAGGAAATGTTCCCTCATGTTGAAGTGCATAAAGAAATCTGCCTTGCAACACAAGTGCGCCAAGAGGCAGTTGCAGAGCAAGCCGGACAAGCTGACCTATTAATCGTTGTAGGTGACCCAAAATCAAATAACTCGAATCGTTTAACACAGGTTTCAGTAGAAATCGCTGGTACCCCGTCGTACCGTATTTCTGACGTTTCAGAACTTGATATAAATTGGCTACTATCGATTGAAAATGTTGCAGTTACTGCAGGTGCATCAACCCCAACACCGATTGTAAAAGAAGTAATGAATTTCATCGAGCAATTCGATAAAGAGGATCCATCAACACATATCATTGAGCGTACAGTGACGCTCGATAAGATATTACCGAAAATTAAAACTCCTAAGCCAGTTGAGAAAATCCTTCCATACTAGGTTTAAACACAAAAAGTGCGCTTTATTCATTTGAAATGAATAAAGCGCACTTTTTTCAATACGTTTTAACGGTCGCAAGAATTAATAGGATAACACTAAAATAATTTCTTATTCCATCGATCAGTTGTCCGCCACTTATTAATCAAAAACATGCGTAATATCGCTACTCAACGCCATTAATATTCCTTAAATAAATTGAAACGGCTCTGTATTTACTGTTGATTCAATAAAATTCACGTTCAGCTTTTTCTCTGTACATAATGTGGCCATTTTCCGTGCCACACCTTTAATCATAACCTTCTCAACATGATGCCCTGGGTCAACAATATGCAAACCATCTACTTCTGCGTCCTGTGCCATGTGGAAGCCAATATCACCCGTCACAAATACATCAGCACCAGCAAATTTTGCTGTACGTATATATTTATTACCATCGCCACCTACAACCGCTACTTTATGAACAACCGCATCTAATGGACCTACAACGCGTAATGCTGGAACATCAAGCTGCACCTTCACAAACGCTGCGAATTGCTGTAACGTCATCGGCTCAGCAAGCTTTCCAATACGACCTAGCCCCTGCTCGTTTGTCGTCGTATCTAGTGTCCATAAATCATAAGCTGGCTCCTCGTACGGATGCGCCACCAGCATTGCGCGAAGCACACGATTTTTCTGCGAGGCAGATAGCACGACCTCAATTTTCTGCTCTTGCAGGGTATGCATTTCCCCCACTTCACCTACAAATGGATTAGCAGCTTCTAATGCGCGGAACCGGCCTTCGCCAACTGAAGTAAAGCTACAATTGTCATAATCCCCTATTTGCCCAGCACCAGCGTTTGCTAATGCAACGCGTACACTCACTTCATGCGAACTTGGCACAAATACAGTAAGCTTTAACATCGGTTCACTGTATGTATGCTCCAAAATTTTACGATCAACAAGCTGTAATGCATCCGCCAATAAATCATTCACGCCACCCTCAGCCACGTCCAAATTCGTATGTGCTGCATAAACCGCTATATCATTTTTTAAGATTTTCTCAAAAAGTTGCCCTTTTGGATTATCCGTGCGCAAATTCGATAGCTTCATAAAGATTGGTGGGTGATGCGCGATAATAAGCTCACAGCCATTTGCAATCGCCTCATCAACCACTTCATGTGTCACATCCAGCGTCACTAAAACATTTTTTACCGGCTTATTTAACGTGCCTAACGCTAAACCTATCGGATCATTCGGCATACACGCTAGCTTTTTCGGTGACCACGATTCAAAAAGCTGAATAATTTCATTACCATTCGCTAATTTCATGCGTTTAGCACTCCTTCAACTAGTGCTGTTAAGTGATTTAACTCCTTTAATTTCGCTTCATTTTCAGGTGTCACTTCTGCCTTTTCAATCGCACCCATTACACGTTGCCAATTCGCCATTTCTCGTGTCCACTTTTGCACAAATACTTCATTTCTTGTATTCATTAATTTCGGACCAACTAACGTTTCTACTTCTGATAATTCCATGTCACCACGTTGAAGAACTAGTATTTCATAAACCTTTCCATCTTCTTCTAAAATGACTTCATCTAGAATCGCCCAGCTATTTTCCAACGCCCATTCACGAATCACTTTTGCATGAATATTCGGCTGTAAAATTAAACGAGTAACACCTTCTAGTGCTTGAGGATGCTTTTCTAAAATAGAAACGATCAACGGACCACCCATGCCGGCGATTGTTACTGTATCTACTTCGTCTTCCTTCTCCACTGCAGCAAGTCCATCAGCTAAACGCACTGTAATGTGTTCACTTAAGCCTTCTGTACGAACTTGCTTCACCGCAGATTCATATGGCCCTTTTACAACTTCTCCCGCAACCGCACGCCTAGTTATTCCTTTATGCATTAAATAACATGGCAGGTATGCGTGATCACTCCCAATATCTGCAATAATTGCACCTGTTGGCACAAAAGATGCCACCATTTCTAAACGTTTTGAAAGCCTTTGAGCATTCATATTAAAAACCTCACTTTAAGTTATATTCCTTATTCGGCAATGCCTATTTTCTAATTATATTAGATAAACGTCAATCACGCCAAAAAAGCGTAATTTAAACGATAAAATCACAAAAATAAAAATAAAGGGATAATCTTCTTAAAAAGATTGTCCCCTTACCTGTGATTAATGAGCTCCAATATGAAAAAGGATGTCCTATAAGTTCAAGACCTATTAGACACCCTTTTTATTGATATACTATTCTAATGACGAGATGTAATCAGCAATTGCTTGCGCCTCTGCCTCTGGTTTCATTCCAGGTTTCATAAAAGCTGATCCTGGTAAACCGTTCACTAATACGTCAACGATATGCGCAGGATCTTGTCCTATTAATTTAGGGCCAGTATTACCTTCAAGGTTACCACCGTGACAGCTGATACAAGATTGCACTAATGCTGCATCATCATTTGTTGTAGTTTCACCCTCTGTTTCATCGTTCCCAACACCTACTAATGACATGAAGAAAATAAGTCCAATACCAAACGCCATAATTAAGATATAAGGAATCACTGGGTTGTTTTTCATAAGTTTCCCTCCCTTTTTTAATCATTCAGTCCTATTAATTTAAATAGAAACATCTAAACAATAATAATTGTACTGTATATTTTAAAAAACGAAAAGCCCTAAACTATAAGTTGTCTTATGATTGTAACAATTCCGACAACAATCAATTAGCCACCTAAAATATGTCTTGCAATTACCATTTTTTGGACTTCCGATGTTCCTTCACCAATTTCTAAAAGTTTGGCATCTCGTAAAAAACGCTCTACTTCATACTCCCTCATGTAACCGTAACCACCGTGCAGTTGAATCGCCTCATCACATACTTCCATAGCCATTTCAGTTGCATATAACTTCGCCATGGAAGCTTCTTTACCAAATGGACGACCTTGATCTTTTAACCATGCAGCCTTGTAAACCATATTTCGCGCAAGTTCGATTTTCATCGCCATATCTGCCAGCTTAAATTGTGTAATTTGAAAATATGACAGTGGCTTTCCAAATTGCTTGCGCTCTTTTGTATAGGCAACAGATTTATTAAATGCACCTTGCGCAATCCCTACAGCCATAGCTGCAATGCCAATTCGTCCACCATCGAGCGTCGTTAAAAATTGCTTAAAGCCATTTCCGCGAACACCGAGTAAGTTATCCTCCGGCACTAGCACATCCTGCAAAATTAACTCAGTTGTATTCGATGCGTTTAAACCCATCTTTTCATATTCCGATTTAATCGTGAATCCTGGCGCATTAGTCGGCACGATAATCGCGCTAATTTCCTTCTGCCCGTTAACATTGCCTGTAATCGCTGTAATCGCTAAGTGCTTAGCAAAACTTGCATTCGTAATGAACATTTTTGTTCCATTAATCTTATATTGTCCATTTTCCAAAGCTGCATGCGTTTCCGTTCCCCCTGCGTCTGAACCCGCATTTGGCTCGGTTAAACCGAATGCACCAAATGATTCACCCGCACAAATTGGCACTAAAAACTTTTGCTTTTGCTCCTCACTTCCAAATAAATGTAATGGGGCCCCACCTAATGAAATATGCGCTGAATAGGTAATACCTGTTGAGGCACATACGCGACTAAGCTCTTCCGTTGCGATTGCAAAGCTAATTGTATCGGCACCGGCACCACCGTATTCTTCAGGGAAAGGTAAACCCATTATCCCCATTTCCGCTAATTGCTTAAATATATCACTTGGAAATAATTTCGATCGATCACGTTCCACTGCACCAGGTGCAACAACCTCATCTGCAAAATCGTGCATCATTTTTTTTTAGCATACTTTGTTCTTCGGATAAATCAAAATGCATAAATAACCCCCCCTATTTAACATCCCATACAATTATATTTTAATAGAATATCGTTACATTAGATAGCTAAAATTATTATTAAAGTAGTTTTTTTATCATTAATGAATTTTTCATTAAAATGAAAATAAATATTAGGACAACCGAGTTCGATTACATGATGTTGCTTATAAATAGTAAAGTTTATAGAGGAGAAGTATGGACAAAATCACACAAGGAGATTTATATTAAGTGAAATCCAGAAGGTGTTGCTTAATAATTAATTGAGGTGAAGAATGATGAGAGTAGCAAAACGTATTTTTTCGGCTAATTTATTTGAATAGAATCGTTAAATTAAATCAAGAAAGAAGGAATGTCCATCGTTGAATGAGCACACCTTCTTTATTATACTTATTAAAAAAACATGCTATAACCTATAATTACAATTAGACCTAGCCCACCTGCAATCGTAAAATAAATGAGCTTTTGCAAAATACCCGTCAATAGCCAAATAACGCAATTCCCTGCAAGTATTGCAAAGAGGACTTGGTTATTCCTGTCAAAATATGTAATCGCAATTTTAACACTTAGCGCAAGTAAAATAAGGGTGGCACTAATCTGTAAAATTGGTGCTGCAACATGCTTCTTGATTGCCAATCGAATTGCAAAATAACTCAGTACAGCTGCTAATATCCCACCAATTGAAATTGCTAACCAATCAATCTCAATAAAACTTAATACAAGAAGAATACTTACAGCCAAAATTGGATAAGCCATGAATTTCCTTGTAGACGCTATCTTTTTTTTCGCCATTATTGATTGCTTTTGGTCAGGAATAAATGCCTCAATTTCGGCATTCCCCTCTGAATATAACGTAGTTAAAAAGTCACAATAACGTTCCGGAAGCATTTTACTTTTCTTCCAAAAGGCAATTTCATTTAAAATAATTTGCTTTCTTTGATTCGACATGTCAATTACTCCAAACCTTTTAAATATATAAATCTATCTTACTTGAAAAGGTATACATGATACATAAGCAAAAAGTAACATCATGTAAATTTTTCCATTAAAGAAGATATCCTTTTTGCCGTGAATGCCAACATTAGTCACATTAGTAGTAGTTTTAAAACTTAGCACTTTATTCCTTCACAAAATCCCATCTATTTTCAAATTGAAAGCAGATTAGTAATTGAACGTACCTGGAATAATGCGCTAAATCTTTTGCATATTGGTAAGGGGGGGTGTCGTCTATTATTAAGAGACCCGCTTCTTCAGTAGAAGAACATTAACATTTTTGGCAGTGGTAGAGCAGGATTATCACAGAAAAGAGCATGCCTCTTTAGATGAAGCGGATAGTACAATTACCTTGAATAAGCAGCTGTATGAAGTACCCAGTCGCTTTATCGCAATAATCTGCGGGTGTCCGTTTTGATGAACAAGGTGTGTATTTGTATAAAGAAGATTGTCGTGTGGCGGAGGCTAATATCGTGAACAAACAGGATAATTGCATGTATAGAATCTATTATTTCATTCGCACATCCCCGGTTTTCAAAAACGATTGTGAATGAGGTTCCGAATTGTCATCGATATGAGGCTGATTCAATAAGAAAGGTAAGGGGATTCATCCCCTCATAAGAACTGTCCGTCCAAAAAGTTAAATATACAGATTCAATAATTTCAATTAACGCCAAACCAATTGCAATGGTAAATACGTATGACTGGGCTTTCATTTTAATATAATTCTTCTTTTCATCCCCCAATTTGGGTAATGACGCAAGTACTATGACTATTAATAGCACACAAATTGCTAAAACTGTAAAAAACAAAACAACGGACCAATCCATATTATTATTCCCTCCTCTTTTTTCAAGAAAGTGTCAATTAATAATAAAATTGACAATACTACTATACTTGTCTCATCAAACACTAAAAGAGCGACATTTGGTTCATATACGCCTACAATGGTAATTAATGTTAAAATATACTCAATTCATCAATTAGGAGGATGTAAAGTTTACAAGATTTATTATTATGATGCATTAAGTTAGAAACTGAATATAGGAAATCAATGCAAGAAATAGCTTTTCAAGTCGGGTTACACGAAACTGCTTATCCGGTGAAATCAGAAGTGGCAGTCTTTAAAATACTTTTTTTACGCCTGGACCTAAATTGAATTTATATGGACCTGCAGCGATCGCAACTGTGTTTGTATTAAAAGAAATGTAATGGGGGGATTTTACGATGAATACATAACTAATAATTTCAATCAATCTTTTAACCTAATCGTTTAGCAAGATTATGAAATATAAAAAGATGATCATAGTACAAGTTTGGAAGATTCGAGATACATATTACGGGTATCGCTGTTCATGTAAATGAACTCGACGTTTTATATTAGTAATTTACTTAGGTATGAATGTACTTAAAAATTATGGCACTTTTATATGCTTCAATATCACGGAGTGTTAAGAAAACGGATGCTTTTGAAACACGACATTGCATAATTGCAACCGTAAGTTGCCAAAGTGCAACCGCAATTATATAGGTAATAGACTTAAGCATTGGTACAATTTTGTTAACAATATGAAAGGGGTTAGATGTAAATGACATTTGGTGAAAAATTATATAAGTTAAGAAAAGAAAAAGGATTTTCTCAAGAGACTTTAGCTGAAAAATTAAACACTTCAAGGCAGGCAATTAGTAAATGGGAGAATGCTCAAGGTTTTCCTGAAACAGAAAAATTAATATTGATTGGAAACATTTTTGGAGTTTCTATTGATTATTTATTAAAAGATACATCCCAGCAAAATAACGAAATTAGTGATGGCTATTATGTAAGTAAGGAAATGGCAGAAGAGTTTTTAGTACAAGGGTGGAAAATTTCTAAGAATCTTGCTTTAGGGGTTAGCCTACTTATTTTATCCACTGTACCCTATTTTGTTTTCAAACAAGAACCAGCTATCTATACATTCCTCATCATTATCATTGCGACACTAGGGATAGGTGTGTGTGTGTCAGCAGTAGTATCGACAGATATAGATAAATATAAAATACTTAACGATGAAGTATTGATGTTTGACCCGAACTATCTAAAGGAATTAAACCTAAGATATGAGAGCATTACCAAAAAATACGCTACAGTAATGGTAGTTGGGCTTTGTTTCATCGTGATTGGTGGATTGGCATTTTTATTAGAAAAAAAAGATATTGCTTTAGGAGCTTTAGAGCCTTATTATCCAGTTTTTATTGTTTTGATTGCTATCGGTGTCTACATATTAATTCGTACATTACCATTACTCGAATCATATAGACTATTAGTAAAAAATGAGGAGAATACTAGTCGCTTAGGTTTTAAATTACAGAAAAAAGTAAGAAAAAAAGTGGATGAACTTTAATAAAAACCATTTAAACTCTATCAAAGTAATATTACTATAAGTTCTAAAGCACGTATTCGATTATTGCAGTTTTTAAATCAGAATTACCATTCTGTTTAGCTCAATTTATTAGTAAAGAACTTACACTTGATGATTTAAACAATAAGAAAACGCCAATTTCCAAACACGGTGTAGACGTTAGCCTCTACACCGTGTTTTTTGCGCAAAAAAAACAGCATCCAAAGCTTTCAGGCCCTAGATGCTGCTGTATAGTAATTTCTATTCTAAGAAATCTTTTAGACGTTTTGAACGAGATGGATGGCGAAGCTTACGAAGTGCTTTTGCTTCAATCTGACGAATACGCTCACGCGTAACACCAAATACTTTACCAACTTCTTCTAATGTACGTGTACGACCATCATCTAAGCCGAAACGAAGACGTAATACGTTTTCTTCACGGTCAGTTAATGTATCAAGCACATCTTCTAATTGCTCTTTTAAAAGCTCATATGCCGCGTGATCTGATGGTGATTGCGCATCAGAGTCTTCAATGAAGTCCCCTAAATGTGAATCATCTTCTTCCCCGATAGGTGTTTCAAGAGAAACTGGCTCTTGTGCAATTTTTAAAATTTCACGAACCTTTTCAGGTGTTAGATCCATTTCCTCTCCGATTTCCTCTGGAGATGGTTCGCGACCTAAGTCCTGTAATAATTGACGTTGTACACGGATTAATTTGTTAATTGTTTCAACCATGTGTACTGGAATACGAATTGTACGCGCTTGGTCAGCAATCGCACGTGTAATTGCTTGACGAATCCACCAAGTAGCATAAGTTGAGAATTTAAATCCTTTGCGGTGGTCAAACTTCTCAACCGCCTTAATAAGACCCATATTCCCTTCTTGAATTAAATCTAAGAATAACATACCGCGACCCACGTAGCGCTTCGCAATCGATACTACAAGACGTAAGTTTGCTTCTGCTAAACGTTTACGCGCTTCTTCATCACCTTGTTCGATACGTTCTGCTAAGCGAACTTCTTCAGCAGCAGAAAGTAAATCTACACGGCCGATTTCTTTTAAATACATACGAACAGGGTCATTAATTTTAACGCCTGGAGGAACACTTAAATCATTTAAATCAAATGTATCTTCGCTTGCTTCTTGTTTTGTAAGAGCTTCTTCTTCAAACTCTTCTTTACCTTCAACAGTAATTGAATCATCACCGTCTAAAAGCTCTGCAAAGTGGAAGATTTCTTCATTCTCTATTTCATAAGGCGTTAATTTATCTGAAATTTCTTTCATTGCAATTTCGCCGTTCTTCTTCGCTTTTTCAGTAAGAAGCTTTTTCATTTCCTCTAAAGTAATTTCTACCGTTTCATTTGAACGTTCTGACTTGTCCGCCATAAACCTTCCTCCTTATAACAACCATATCGCTTAAATCGTTGACAATTCTCGATTAAGTTCAACGATTTCTTTTAGTATTTCGATTGCTCTATCATATTCATGCATTTTTTCAGACTCACCTTGTTCATGTACAAGCTTCTCAATTCGATGTCTAATTCGTTGTTTATTTAAATGGCGTAAACAATCCGCTATCTCAATATCCATATTGTCTGGATCACGTTCTGTATTTGCAGCCTCTGTAACAATACTGCGTAACTCACTCGTTTCAACAACCTCAGCAAAACGCTGATAATTTGCCAGCCCATATGCATCATAAAATCCTATGAGTTTAATGAAGATGACGTTATAATCATCGTGCATAAATGGCGCTAATTGATTCTCCGCGACAAATCGATCAACTACCGAAATATCATGTAGCATATGTGAAAGTAGCAATCGCTCTGCACGATCCGTTGCTGTTACCTTTTTTTGAACAACAGGGACCTTCATCTCAGCAGGTACTACATACTGTCTTTTTTGTTGTTTAATTGAATCCGCTTCAAGCTTATGAAATTGAGCATAAATCGCTTCTTGTGATATATTGGTTTCACTTGCAAGCTGTCTAATATACAAATCACGTTCAACATGTGATGTTTTACCGACCAATTGCTCTAGAACCTCTTGAATGTATTGGAGGGTATCATTTTCAAATTGAAAACTTTTGCCACGCTTAGCATGCATCATCATAAATGCAATATACGCATGTGGCTTACCAATAATTTTTTCAATAAATGGTTCAGCACCAAACTGACGAATATAATCATCTGGATCTAGCTTGTCCGGTAATACAGCAACTTCAACCTTGAATTTTGCTTCATTTAACATTTGTGCAGCACGTTTGGCAGCCTCAAAACCAGCATTATCACCATCATAGCAAATCGTAATTTGCTCCACTAAGCGCTTCAGCTTTGTGATATGCTGTGGTGTAAGAGCCGTACCCATCGTACCTACAACGTTATATAAGCCTGCGCGATTAGCAGCCAATACATCGACAAAACCTTCCATAACAATCACTTGACGACTTTTCCGAATAGACGCTCGCGCTTTATCTAAATTGTAAAGTACTTCACTTTTATGAAAAATTGGCGATTCCGGGCTATTTAAATATTTAGCTTCCTCAGCGTCTTTATTTAATATCCTACCCGAAAATGCGATAACCTTACCAAATTCATCACGAATCGGAAACATAATTCGATTTCGAAAGCGATCAAAATATTTCCCGCTTCCTTCTTTGGCAATCACGAGACCACTTTCAGCCATCTCTTCCATATCAAATCCCTTTCGCTCAAGTAAAAGCGATAGAGATTCCCATGAAGGAAGTGCCCAACCCATTCGATTTGCATCAATTACTTCTCTCGTAAAGCCTCGTTCTAGTAAATAGTTTAACGCTGGCTCCCCGTCTTCTGTATTGATTAACAAATGATGATAAAATTCGACAGCAAATTCATGTGCTGCACGTATATTTTCTTCTTTCTTCGAATAAGCTTTATGTTGTCGATTTGGTTGAAGGTCAACATCTATAGAGACGCCAACACGCTCGCTAAGTTTCACAACGGCATCTGGAAAAGGTATTTGCTCCATATCCATAATAAACGTAATCGCATTACCACCTGCGCCACATCCAAAGCAATGAAAAATCTGCTTATCTTGCGAAACAGAAAATGATGGACTTTGCTCTCCATGGAACGGACATAAGCCAAACCAGTTGCGTCCTTTTTTAGTGAGCTGTATATAATCACTAATGACATCGACTATATCAGACTGCGAACGAATCTGTTCAATCAAATGTTCAGGTATTTTCCCAGACATCTTATCACCATCTATTCATTTCATAAATTACACAATTCGAGATATATTTCAAAAACCCTTTATTTTACGACAAAAAAATAGAATTTTAATAGTTAATCTCTCATATTTATATTTTTACCACAATTCTTTTATTATAAAACAAAGAATCTTAATTATCTACTTTTTTTAATAAGCGTAGTTAAAAAAACCTCCTCATTCTCCTAGAGGTGGCTTTTCTATCTAGTCTATTTTGACTGTTTATAATAATCAATAATGACGTTTGCTGTTTCTTCTACGGCTTTATTCGTCACATTAATTACCCGGCAGCCAACCCGATTTACGATATTATAAAAATGTTCAATTTCCGCTTCGATACGCTCATGCTTTGCATATTGTGCATCCTCGCGAAGGCCTAGCGTTAATAGTCTTTCCTTCCGAATATTATTCAAATGATCTGGCGAAATAACTAAACCAAAGCATTTTGAAGGATCAACTTGGAATAACTCTTCAGGTGGGTCAACTTCAGGTACAAGTGGAATATTTGCCACCTTATAGGTATTGTTTGCTAAATATTGAGATAATGGTGTTTTCGATGTTCGTGAAACACCAATTAAAACGATATCTGCCAATAAAACACCTCTTGGATCCCGTCCATCATCATATTTTACAGCGAATTCAATCGCCTCAATTTTTTTGAAATAATAATCGTCTAGTTTATGCACAAGACCTGGTTTTTCAAGTGGCATTTCATCTAATTTCACTTGGAAAAGCTCGATCATCGGGCCAAGTAAATCGATTGCAGGAACATTTTCTTCTACACATCGATTATACAGAACCTTCCGTAATTTCTTTGTTACTAATGTAAACACAATCGCTGCTTGCTCTTTTTTAGCAGCAATTACGATTGGCTCAATTTCCTCTAACGAATCTAAGTAGGGAAATTTCTTTATTTTCACATGATCGAAATCCGGTCTAAACTGACTAATTACAGCTTTTGCCGCATTCACACCTGTTTCCCCAACAGAATCGGAGACAACAAACACAAGAATTTCCTTCACCTTTTAAAGCTCGCTTGTTTCAGCTAAAGAGATAAATGCACGAGTAATACTCGTTTTCGTTAAACGCCCAACGATTCTTTGCCCATTGTCCGTTTCCTCAACAACTGGAAGTGAATCAATTTCACGCTCAATTAATTTATTTGCTGCTTTAATTAATGAATCTTCATTTGTGCAAAATGCAATATTTGGCATACGTGTCATAATGATATGTACAGGAATTTTATTTAAATCCTGCGAACCAATACTTGTACGCAATAAATCTTTTCTTGATAATACACCTTGCAAGCAACCTTTATCGTCGCCCACAAATAATGTACCTACATCTTCTGAAAACATATGAAGAATCGCTTCATACACAGACATATGCTCTGAAACGATAACCGGATTTGATTGGAAGTCGCTTACTTTTAAATTCATCATCGATTCGGTAATCGAAACGACATTCTTTTTACCCGCATAAAAATAACCTACGCGTGGTCTAGCGTCTAAGAAACCCGCCATTGTTAGTATTGCTAAGTCTGGACGCAATGTTGCACGCGTTAGATGTAAACGTTCTGCAATTTGCTCTCCTGTAATTGGTCCATTGTCTTTCACGATTTGTAAAATCGCGTCTTGACGTTTATTGAGTTCTATTGGACTCACCCGCCTCAAATAGTGTTATACTGATTTCCTAATTATTATATACTAATTGTTCCATATTGCATAGAAAAGAAGTGCGTGCTACAATATTCATGCAGTGCTTCACTGCACCAATTTCATATGAAGCGATGAAGGGATTTAAAGTATCATTCATACATTAGCGAGTAGGGATAGTGTAAGCCTACAATATGAATGAGAAAGGCACCCTGAGCTACTTTTCTAAAAGAGGTTTGAAAATTACAGTCTATCTGGTATTCGTTACTGAGTCAAGACTTATGCTTCGAACAAGCGGGGTGGAACCGCGGGTATTGTTCATTCAGCACTCGTCCCCGGGCATGCATTTTGTGCCCGGCGACGGGTGCTTTTATATTTTCAAAATAGGAGGAATATTTACATGACAAAAAAATCAATGGAAACAATCGTATCATTAGCAAAACAACGCGGATTCGTCTTCCCAGGCTCTGAAATTTACGGTGGTTTAGCAAATACTTGGGATTACGGCCCACTTGGTGTCGAGCTGAAAAACAACGTAAAAAAAGCTTGGTGGCAAAAATTTGTTCAAGAATCTGAGTACAATGTAGGTCTTGACGCTGCTATTCTTATGAACCCTAAAGCTTGGGTTGCATCAGGTCACGTTGGTAACTTCAACGACCCTATGATCGACTGTAAAGCATGTAAATCACGTCACCGTGCCGATAAACTAATCGAAGACGCAAATCTTGCAAAAACGGGCGAAGAAATTATCGTTGATGGTATGACATTCGACCAAATGAAAGCAAAAATGGAAGAGTTAGAAGTAACTTGTCCGGATTGCGATAAAATTGATTTTACTGACATCCGTCAATTCAACTTAATGTTCAAAACTTTCCAAGGTGTAACAGAATCTTCTTCTAATGAAATCTTCTTACGCCCTGAAACTGCACAAGGTATTTTCGTAAACTTCAAAAACGTACAACGTTCAATGCGTAAACGTACACCATTCGGTATTGCACAAGTAGGTAAATCATTCCGTAATGAAATCACGCCAGGTAACTTCACTTTCCGTACACGTGAATTCGAACAAATGGAACTTGAATTCTTCTGTAAACCAGGTGAAGACCTTGAGTGGCACGCATACTGGAAAAACTTCTGTAAAGACTGGTTATTAAACCTAGGTATGAACGAAGAGTCTATGCGTCTACGTGACCATGAAGACGATGAATTATCTCACTATTCAAATGCAACAACGGATATTGAATTCCAATTCCCATTCGGTTGGGGCGAACTTTGGGGCATCGCTGACCGTACAGATTTCGACTTAAAACAACATATGGGTCACTCTGGTGAAGATTTCACATATATCGATCCAATCACAAACGAACGCTACGTACCTTACGTAATCGAGCCATCTTTAGGCGCAGACCGCGTAACATTAGCATTCCTATGCGACGCTTATGATGAAGAAGCATTAGAAGGCGATGACAAACGTACAGTTTTACGTTTCCACCCTGCTCTAGCACCATTCAAAGCAGCCGTACTTCCACTTTCTAAAAAGTTATCTGAGGAAGCTAGTGCTATTTGGGCTGACTTACGCAAAGCATTCCCAGTTGATTTTGACGAGTCTCAATCAATCGGTAAACGCTACCGTCGTCAAGATGAAATCGGTACACCATTCTGTATCACTTACGACTTCGATTCACAAGAAGACGGTCAAGTAACAGTTCGCCACCGCGATTCTATGGAGCAAACACGTATGCCAATCGCAGACGTTAAAGCTTACATCGAAAAACATTTACAATTTTAATTGATTTTACTAGCTACGTTTCGCGGCATGCGAAGCGTAGCTTTTCTTATATACGCATACGTGTTTGCGACGAGGATTGGCGCGTCAGCGGCAA
>JAZLIT010000115.1:0-14243 GCA_045617525.1 Solibacillus sp.
CTTTCTCACGAAAGGCGTTGATTGGAGCTCCGTGGGCCCGAGGGCCAGCAGGATGCTGGTCATGGAAGCGTTGCGCTCACGACGAGCGCGCTCTTAGCTTCCCTACCTATTTTCTGGGGGCACGGCTCCAACTAACTAATTCCCTGCCTTTACGGAGGCAGAAAATTAGTGGATTTTCCGCACGTACTGATCCCCAAGAAGTCGCGGTCCCCCTCCGCTCCAATCAACGAGCACTATCCAGGTGATTTCCGCTCATTATATATCTCTACTTAATAAAATCTTTGCTTTAAAATGTTCACGCTATCTAAATCCTATTCATTCCTTTTAATCACCTTTGAAGTATTATTAATTCCTTCTAAAAATCCATTCGAATAGCCAAATACATAAATTCAAGATTTCAAATTGCCAATTTTTAAACGTCTTAATAGCTTTTAAAAACGCTGAATTTTGCGTTTCCTCTAACTTCCGGTAAAAATCTAATAACCCAGCTTTTACAACTGTAAAATCCTTTTCTTCCTTCGAATTCCGCTGCCACTTTTTATAAAGTTCCTTTAGTTCATAGGCTTCTTTCAAATCTGAAGACATAGAACAAATGCCAGGCTTGCGAAAATCTTTCCACAAACACAAATATAGAGACGACGCTTATAAAAAAGGATTGTTAAATGTTCAAACCACTTTAAATGCTTGACCTTTTGTATACGATAATCGTGAACTTTAATTGTTTTAACGCCGCAAGAGGGACAAACCTGTTCTTTTTTTGTAAGAAACGTGTATCGCAAGTGATCAAGGTATTCTTTAATCTCATGGATGATCACATCTTTTATTGGAATTATCATGTTATTATTCATAAAGCACAAATCACCTTTCATATAATGGTTTTTAGACAATTCAAGTATATAAAAAAGCGTGATTTTGTGCCTTTTTCTGCGCAAAATTGAGTGGGTACCCCAACAAATAGTAAAAAACAGAGGTGTGCGGATTTCGCACACCTCTGTTTCTTATAGTTTGTTAACTAATGCTTGTAATGTTTCTTTTAATTGATCGTCATTAGAAGAAAGTTTGATTAAGTTACCAAGACGCTCACGTAAAACTGGGCGTTCGATGACTAATTGCTCATCTAATACTTGTACTAATAACTCAATAATCATACGATCACGTATGTTTAAAGCTTCCTCTAAACGCTCTGGAGCGATTTGTGCTTTAGAATTGTCGATACCTGCCATTGTTATGTAACCTCCCCTAAAAATATAGTGTAATTATAGCACAATCAAAATAAATGGGGGGATTTTGCGCATTTTTTATGCGTAAATTCATAACCTTTTAAAATACATTTGACGTAAAAAAATGGATATGGTATATTTATCTCGAATTCAAGATATTATTTAACGAATAAAAATTGGAGGGTTTATAATGAACCATTTAAAAGGAATCCATCACGTAACAGCCATTACAAGTAGTGCAGAAAAGAATTATGAATTTTTCACATACACATTAGGCATGCGCCTAGTTAAGAAAACAGTGAACCAAGACGACATTAAGACGTACCATTTATTTTTCTCAGATGATGAGGGTAATGCAGGAACGGATATGACATTTTTCGATTTCCCAGGCATTCCAAAGGGTGTACATGGCACGAATGAAATTTATAAAACAGCATTGCGTGTACCAAGTGATGCAGCTCTTGACTACTGGATAAAACGTTTTGAAAAATACGATGTAAAAAATGGTGGCATCACGGAGCAATTCGGTAAAAAAATCATTAACTTTGAGGACTTCGATGAGCAACAATATATGTTAATTTCAGACGAAGGCAATGAGGGTGTTGCATCAGGTAAGGCTTGGTTGAACGGGCCGGTACCATTAGAGTTTGCAATTACGGGACTTGGACCAGTGCATATTCGAATTGCACAATTCGATTACATGAAGCAAGTATTAGAGAAAGTGATGCTAATGCGTGAAACTGCGACAGAAGGCGATCTTCATTTATTTGAAATTGGTGAGGGTGGCAATGGTGCATCGGTTGTCATCGAGAAGAACATCGTATTACCAGCAGGACGTCAAGGTTACGGTACAGTCCATCACGCAGCATTCCGCGTGGAAGATAAAACGCATTTAATGGAGTGGTTAAACCGCTACGAGGAGGCTGGCTTCAATACATCTGGCTACGTAGACCGTTTCTTCTTTGAATCGATTTATGTACGCGTAGCACAAGGGATTTTATTTGAATTAGCAACTGATGGACCAGGCTTCATGGGTGATGAGCCATATGAAACAATGGGCGAGAAATTATCACTTCCTCCGTTCTTAGAAGCAAAACGAGAATACATCGAAAGCCAAGTGCGCCCGATTGACACAGTTCGCAGCACGAAAACGATTGAGAAGGAATACCTATAGGATGTAGTGCGCGAGGACCCTGTTATATTGGGTGCTCGCTTTTTTTATGGCTATGATTAATTACACTGTTTATATTTGATTATTACGAACAAATATTTTGGAAAAAGAATAAGAAGATACGCTCGGGAGGAGATTTTGGAATAATCGCGAAATAATAATCTATAAAAGTTGATTGGGGTGTTAAATTTATTTGAAAAAGCTAAAGCCAAGAATTTGGTGATGCGTGAAAAAGCGATCCACCCGAAATTATACCAAAAAATGGAATTATCGATTATAATGAACTTAGACATTTTGGAGGAGATATGATTATTAGTGAAAGGTGGGGAAGTAGTTGAGCTATATCATGAATTTAAGAAAAAAGGTTGGGACAGAGCCACTTATTATGGTCGGTGCATGTGTATTAATTATCAATGAACGAAAACAACTCTTACTACAACTAAGGAATGATAATAAATGCTGGGGACTTGCAGGTGGGTCGATGGAATTGGGTGAAAAATTAGAGGACGTTGCTCGCCGTGAAATGCTGGAGGAAACAGGTTTAAAAGCGAGAAATTTAGAACTGATACATACCTTTTCAGGGCAAGATTTTTATTATAAATATCCGCATGGGGATGAAGTATATAATGTAGTGACAGCCTATCTTTGTGAGGATTATGAAGGGATGCTCGCCTTTGATGAGGCAGAAGCCAGTGCGATTCAATATTTCGACTTAGATAAGCTACCCACAAACATTAGCCCACCGGATCGATTGGTGTTAGCTCACTTTTTGGAGAATTATTCTACCTGATAGGAGGGAATTGCCAATTGAACACAATGTATTTCGTGCGTCATGCACATTCAAGCTATACACCTGAAGAATATAAGCGTCCGTTATCAGAGGCGGGGTACAAAGAGGCACATAAGGTAGCAAAATTTTTCGAATTCATCGACATCAATGCCATCTATTCAAGTAAATACAAGCGTGCAACAGAAACCGTGCAGCCAATTGCAACAGCCAAAAATCTACATATCACAGAACTAGAGGCGTTGAATGAACGTACATTAGCCAATTTTAAGCTGCCTGATTTTGAAAATGCAATCGTGAAAGTTTGGAGCGAACCAAGTTATTCCTTCCCAGGTGGAGAATCAAATATGGAAGCGCAAAATCGCGTTATTCCAACGATTGAAGAGCTACAACGAATACATAAAAATGAAACAATCATCATCGGTACGCATGGCAATATTTTCACACTCATTTTAAATCATTACAATAAAGCATATGATTTAACTTTTTGGGAGCAGTTGAAAATGCCAGATATTATTAAGGTTGAATTTAACGACGGTCATTTATCGAATGTGAAAATTTTAGCGTTTAAATAAATTATCAGGTAAAACTTTAGAAAGAACTGTAAGTAACTTTAAAATAGGTGGTGGAATTGTGAATAAAACTATTAGGATACCTTTAACATTAGGGTTTGGAACGATGGCATTGCTCTATATAATTGGCTTTTTAGCTAATATAGATATGCTAGAATTTAGAATTTCAAGTTCACGTACTGAAGTTGCTTTACTGCCAATAGCCGTTGGACTAATTGTTGTGTTTATTAGTGAACGAATTATGAAATCCAAGCAAGATTAAATTAATAATCCTTGCCACAAGACACACATCGATTATCTGTGTCATTTTCTCCGTACATCCGAAGCTCTTTTTCTATTTTACATATACGACATTTTTCGAAATGAATTTGAGGTAGAGTGCCAGCTTCAGCTAATGGAACCCATTGTTCTTCATATAATTTTTTTGTCATGCCATAGTCAATTAAAACAAGAAGTCCTTCTTCATTCAAACCATAGTTTCCACTATCTTTAAAATCAAAGCCGTCTAGTTCTTTATCAATCACATGGAGTGCGGCCTTTAAATCTTCTGTCATTCTTGAGTCCGCTTCTAAATCTATATCGTATGAGCAGTGATTTTTTAAAGGAAGCTGCTCATAGAATGGCTGAATGACATATTTATCGTTAATAAAAAGAATTGGAGCGATATGTTACTCCAGGCCAATCACTTCTAATGATTTGTACATGTCATCTTCATTTTTACTTTGAGTATATCCAATAGGGTGCAAAAACGTTTTAATAACAAGGTTTTCATAACGATAAACTTTTCTTGTTGAACCTACTCCAATCATTTCAGCGTTTTTGATCAACTCATCTACGTTTTCTAATACACTTGAAATATCCATTTTCTCAGTCCCTTCCATACCCGAGATAGAATTTGAATCAAATCAAGACTTATTATAAGTAATCAATCTATTTTTAAAACTACAATAAACTACGAATACCAACAATTAATTTAAAGGCTTTACGCGCTTTTCTACTTTTCTTGACGCCATCACGAGAGTCAATGATGAGTACCGAATGATTGATCCACACACGTACGTAGCAGGATTTAAATTTAACTGGACCTACAATGCCTCTTTGTTCGAATTCTGTGCCATCTGCAAATTCCGTTTCCGTTCGGATAAACCATGTATTTCCTAGTCCAACCTCGATAAATTTCATGTGATGCCCCTTATAAGTCGATTAGTCACATTGTCTATAAATCCCGCATGTTAAATGCGCCCACTCTTTATCTAAATGCTCTTTAGAAAGCAATTTCCATGGATTAAAAATGGTTTGTCCGTGCTTATTGAAAAAGATGTTTTCTTCAATATGATAGGCTGCATGTTGAATGATGCCATTTTCATCTGTCCAAACAGCGACATCTTTTGGCTGAAATGTGTTTGATTCAGTTAAGTGGTAGTAACATTGCGCTAATTTTTCGATAAAGGTTTGTTGGTGGATCCATTCCTCGATAAACCACGGCTGTTTTCCTTCGCATACTGCGTAAAGTACGGCAGCTAAACAGTTGGCTCCTTGATTCACTCCGAATTTATTTGCATAGGGTAGTAGAAAACCTGGCAAGAAACTTGGAATTTCCTCGCATTGCCCATTGTCCCACCATTCATAAACCATTGCCAACAGTAGTTGTTCCTTGCATGAAGCACTTAACTTTTCCCACATGTTTCGCTGTAAAACCACATGGTCATTAATTACATAACTTGGCGGGACCTGCTCTATATCTTGAATAAATGAAATAGGAATGACCAGACCTCGTTCACATTCGATTTGTGCAGTTAGAATGAAGTGTTGATCTTCTTTCGGAAGCAACTCAATCCATTCACTTTCAGCAATAATTACATACTTCGCACCCTTTATATTCCAATATTCGTAGCTATTTGTGTAGGCAATTTGACTATATGAACTATGTGCATAAAATTCTTTGATAGGCATGATGAGCACTGCTGAAAAATCCATAATTCGCTTAATCTGATCTTCCGTTAAGAAAAATAAATCCTTCTCAGGGACATATGTTATAAGCCATGATTGTAATACGGTAGATGACGGTTGAATTTGCATGTTAAAAACTCCATTTCATTTATTTAGCTTCATTGCATAGTTGGAGCAAGGCTTCCTGTAATCGCTCTTCAAAATTAGGCTCTTTCCAACTTGTAATTGTTTCTAGCTCTCCATTTTTTACGATTGATGTGGTTACTAAACGGTAGCCGATATAATAGCCGAGGCGAGTCTGTCCAAAGGTTGTACCCCCGTTAATTGAAAACCATTCTTTAAAAATTTCCCTTGTCGAACGAATTTCCAGATCATCCATAAGTTTCTTAATGATTACACGCTCATTCTCCTCACAAAATGCGAGCCATTTCACATCGCGTTCATAGGCAAAGTAAATATCCGGGCTAACGTCTACAACCTTTGTTGAAAAATAGGTCGCACATCCTTCTTGGAGCAGCCAAGTGTAGGGGCTATTCCAATTAACGACAGACCAATCGATGCCAACTTTCATCGATAGTAAATTTTGCGTGGCATGGCCAAATTCATGGGCAATAATGACACGTAAATGATCCGGCTCAGCCGATAATTTTTCTAAGCAAAATGTAACTTCTGGGTTAAATTGGAGATGCGTATAGGCATTTGAACCATAGATGCCTACGATTAAATGGACATCCTGTGTAAATGAAATACCGTATAATGTTTCATACATCTGCGTGATTTCTTGAATTAGAGCGGGCATCGTTGCGCTCATTTTATGTATATCAGCTAATTTCGCTGGGTGTTTGACGAGTGCATTCGTCATCTTTTCCTCTTTATTGAGGCAATGGTTAAGGAAGTAGTAAGCATAATCTTCTTGGTTTTCTTCAAAAAAGCGTTCTAAATAAGATATTGTAGGCTCATAATTTTTCACAAAGTTTTCTGCTACATTAATGATTTTCATCTTAATACAACACCTTTCGGATTTATCAATCTATTATAAGTATGCATTACAAAGTGAGTGATTTCTATAATTATCTAAATATTTTGATATAATAGTTATTAACATGGTAGCGGAAAGAGGGACTGAATTGAAATCAATCTACGAAATAAAACGAGTGGAACAATTAGGGGATTATCAAGTCGCACCAGCATTATTAAAGCAATTAGACGAAGTACAGTGGCGGCTAAAAAAGCAAAAATATAATGAGTTAGTACTCGCGGTAAATGAGCAGAGCGTTTTCGGACTTGCCCTAAGCTGGACAAATGCATTCCATCCAACTGCAAAATATGTGCGCCATTATGGAGTGGCTCCGCAATTACTGGATCAATTGCTAGAAAAGGTTACGCCGCAAAATAAAGTAGTTTATTCATGCTTTGAGGATGAAACCGAGCAAATTCTACTATTTGAGCAAAAGGGATTTACGTTATTCCGCAAGACATATATGGAATCAATACAGATTGAAGCGTTGTTAGTTGCGTTAACGCCAGCTCAATTACAAGAAAACCTTCGTTCACTTCATGAAGTTTTACAAAATAATGAACAACGAGAATCACTTTTTAAGCTTCTAAAATTCAATTATGAGCAATCTCATTTACTTAATGAAGTGGCAGACTATACGTGGCAGGACTGGGAGGGACATCTACTTGGAGATGAGCCAGACTTAGATTTGAGCTATGTAGTGGTTGAAGAGAATGAAGTGAAGGGTTATATCATGATACATAAAAACAGCGAGGATCACTATGAAGTAGGCTGGGTTGGGCTAAGTGAAGGTGGCGATTTACAAGGCACTTTGAAGCGTCAATTAATGGCTATGCAAAATCGAGGGGCAAAAACTGTGGGAATTGAAGTCGATACGACAGACCATTTCGCCATGCAGTTATTCGAATTTATGGATTTGGAGCAAATCAAAAGTTGGAATTCCTATGTATTGTATAAATAAATCAAAGGGTGGTAGGAAAAATGAAAATTAGAAAAGCAATACTTGAAGATGCTGCAGGAATTGGGCGTGTCCATGTAGATAGCTGGCGAACGACATATGCAGAGATTATTTCCGCGGATTTTTTAGCTGGATTATCATATGAAAATTCAGAGGGAAACTGGCGACGTAATATGCAAAATGTGGAGGAAACGATTTTTGTGGTTGAAAATGAAGAAGGTACAATAATCGGATTTACAAGTACAAGCAAGCGCGAGCGAAATAAGACACCGAATTCGACGGATCTAACATCGCTCTATTTTTTACAGGAATATCAAGGACTGGGGCTTGGGAAACAACTGTTGCAAGTCTTATTTCAACATTATAAAGAAAAGGGCTATGAAAAGGTGTTTGTAGACGTTTTAGAAGCAAATAAAACACGCCATTTCTATGAAAAGTATGGCGCGGAATTGGTGGGCAACGTGCAAATTAAAATCGGACCTGATTTATTGGATGAATCATTTTATGTATGGAATTCAGTGGATGAAGTACTTGCGAAATTAGGGTGAAGTGAGCGCATAGGCAGTGCTATTTTTAAAGGTATAAGAGTAATTGCTGTGCATATATTAAATAATGAATGTAAATATTTAGAATATTTATGTGTATTGGCTCTATTGTAGGTCCGTTTTAATATGATGGACAAAATAGGATTAAAAGTGGATAAATTTTGTTAAAAGGAGGAGGCATAAATGATTAAGCAAGAAGTAAAACCAGGACTAGAGGGTGTAGTAGTTACTGATACGTTTATTAGTTTAGTCGATGGTGAAAAAGGCGAATTAATTTATAGAGGATATTCGGCAAAAGATTTAGCTATTAAAAACGAGTTTGAAGAGGTTTGTTATTTATTATGGTACGGAAACTTACCAAATAAAATAGAAGCTGAAAATTTGAAGTCGCAAATGTCAAAGGAACGTGAATTACCTTTATATGTAAAGGATATCATTAAAAATCTTCCATTAGAAATGGATATGATGTCTGTATTAAGAACATGCATATCTGCACTAGGGACAAGTGAATATTCGTATAAACCAACTATTGAACAGGCTATAGTTATTACTTCAAAGATTCCTACAATTTTAGCGTATAGATTTAGATATATTAATAACCTCCCTGAAATTGCACCCTTGAATGAACTATCTCATGTTGCCAACTACTTATATATGTTAAAGGGTAGTAACCCAAAAGAAGCTCATGTACGAACGCTGAATGCATATTTTATTTTGACTATGGAACATGGAATGAATGCCTCTACATTTACCGCGCGTGTAATAAGCTCTACAGAATCAGAAATCATTTCTGCTATTACTGGTGCAATAGGTGCCATGAAAGGGCCACTACATGGAGGTGCACCTTCAGAAGTCATGGATTTATTAGAGCGCATTGAAACAAAAGAAAACGCTGAAAAATGGTTAAGAAATGAGCTTGAAAATGGAAATAAGATAATGGGATTTGGTCATAGAGTTTATAAGACGAGCGATCCACGGGCAGTAGCTCTTCGAATGATAACTGAAGAGTTTTCAAATCAGGATCAATGGTTAGATTTAGCCTATTATGTAGAGCAAGAAGCTATACGTTTATTAGAACTTTATAAACCTGGAAGAAGATTATACACAAACGTAGAATTTTATGCTGCAGCTATTTTAAGAGCAGTTGATATGCCTATTGAACTCTTTACGCCTACTTTTACAGCTAGTAGAGTGGCGGGTTGGACAGCAAATGTAATTGAACAAGCAGCCAATAATCGTATTTATCGACCACAATCAAACTATATCGGCCCGAGATTATAATACAATAAAGGGTCAAACCATATTAGAGTTTGTAATTAATGACGTGTCTTAGTTTGATTAAGAAGGGTAAGTCACAATAAAAGTAAGAGCCAAATAACACCCTCCTGTTGATTAGGTGGGTGTTTTGAGTGCTTCGGTTATTCTTTCACCTGGGTAGGTTTTTTCGTGCCTTCCTGTTCTAAGGACGTACTAAAAACGGTTCCAAGTAAGGTGTTAACGAGTACCATCTTTTCGATTGATCCTTCATCTGTTGTATCTCCTTACTCAAAATGCGCCTGTTGCATAGTTATTGGGCGGGATCAAAGAATATCCCGCTTGATTGGAATTATTCCACATTCAAGCTCTAATTATTCGAAGTTGCTCCAAAAAATGAAGACCGAAAACATGGCTACCCCTAGGGATAACTTCATGTCTGCGGCCTTCGCGTATTAGCTATGATTTACATTAATTAATAGAACCAGTATTAATGTGAGAATCTTTTAAAATATATACCTTTACTGTAAATTAACAATTTTTAAGTCCTGCTCTTGTAAGTATTCAATTATTTTTGGTAAAGAATCAATTACAGCTTGAGATTCATGCAAAAGGATAATTGACCCGGACGTTTTATTATTACGTACATAATCAAATATTTTATCTGCATCACGGGATTTCCAATCTTCAGGATCTTTATTCCAAAGTGTTATTTTGTAGTCGTGATTATATAAAACATCTTTTGTCTGTTCATTTAATGCGCCATAGGGTGGTCTGAAAAGAACTAATTTTTCTTTTGTAATATCTTCAATTGCTAAAGTAGATTGTACGACTTGATCTTCTAAACCTTTGAAGGATAAGTTTGGCATACTAAAGTGGTTCATGGAATGGCTGCCAATTGAATATCCATTGGATTGTACATATCGAACGTATTCTGGATGTTTTTTTGCGTTAATTCCTAAAAAGAAAAAAGTACCACCAACCTCGTACTCTTTTAATATATCAGTGATCTCCATTGTATACTTTGAAGGGCCATCATCGAAAGTGAGTGAAACGTATCCTTCTGGAATGTCGTATGTTATGGAGTCACTAAGCGTTAGAGAAGGAAGACTGTATTTTGAAGAAACATCGCTTATTAAGTTAGTAGGGGCTATAACATTATCTGTATAGTTTACTTCTTTAATCTTAACTTCAGCATTAGCGAAGGCTGTATTATTAATTTCAGCCTTATGTAGATACAAGTTATATATATATCCAAACAGTATGATAGATATAATGCCAATCATAGAACCACTTACCCATTTAACAGTAGGGTTGTACCTTTTTGGTACATCCCTATCAATTTGCGTGTCCGTTTTTTCATCAATTTCCAATAGTGTCATTGATAAAAACGGAAGTTTAGCTAGATCATTTATACTACTACTATTTTTAATGATTTCTAAACTTTTTTTGTATTCCTCTGAACAATTGAAATATATTCGTTGACTTGTATTTAGGTATGTTTTTGTAAGCACACTTATAAATTGGTTTTCAGATGTTTCAGATGTTATATGTAATGATAATCTGTATTTATGGCCACCGTTAAAATGAGATATAGTCATTAAATTATTTGCAGTATCTCTGTCAATTCCCCAATAAAGTTCATATTCTTCTTCTTCAGAAGATAGTTTTATACGTAAATATGATTTTTCATTATTATTTTCAATAGCTACTAATTCAATTACTTTTATGAATTTATTAACAAGAATTCCTCCTCTCTCTGTTAGAAATTCACTCATTAATACTAGTTATTTACTTTGATTGTGATTGGGTAAGAAAGAGAGAGACATTCTATCAGTAAAATCATTAATGGTTTGCATTAATTCTGCCTTCTCATTTACAATTTTTTGATGTTGTTCAGCAAACTTTTGATTGTCAATTTCTAAGATTCTAATTCTATCTTCAAGTTCATTGGTTTTTAACAAGCTGTGATATTGTGTGTGTTCTGCCTCTTCTTGAAGTTTGTTGTATTTAGAAATTTCCGCTTCAAGTTGATTTGAAGTTTTTTCGTATTCCATGTTGGATGTAAGCTGATATGCCTTATAATCTTCAAGGAGCTGATCATAGCTCATTTGTTTATTTGTTAGGGTAACTTCTAATTCGCGAATTTCCTTACTTTTTTCTTGAAATAGCTGGTCTTTCTTTATTTGTTCATGCTTAAAACGACTTATCGTTTCATTTGCTGCATTTAATTGTTCCTCAAGCCCTTTATTTTTATACGATACCAATTGTCGTTCCGTCAGCATATTTTCTATTGAATTCATTACATCAAGTACTATTTTGTCTTGATTATCTTTTATGAACAATTTTTTATTATTATCTGTAACTAATTGTTCAGGCTCTTCCTTGAACATAGAGGGGCCGTCTATAATAATATCGGTAATAATTTCTTTTTGTTCATCAGAAATTCCCTCTATTTGGTTTTGTTTTGAAAGGATATTTTTAAACCAACCAGTTCCTTTTTTGTCTATTTCATTCACCGAAATATCATCTCCTATTGACTCTTATATGTTTAAGGGTCATATAAATTATTTACAATAATTATAAAATTATTAATTTTATTGTATAACGTCGTCAAAAATTGTCAACTATTGTCGGTTTTTTGGTAAATAAATTTAATAATGTATATAGTATTATATTGGAGGTTTAATTTACCTGTTGAAGTGGCTAGGAGAATTTTTTTAAAATATCCTGTTGTGCGGGACTGACTCGAACATTTCAATCGGAGAACCATATTTTAGGTGGTCTTATTTTATTTGAGCTTTAGTGTATTCCTAAACTTTCGTTGAGACATATTAAATGTAATTAATTTGTTAAAGAGTGCTAAGATTGATGCTCATTATTTAATACATAGATTCACCTTCATAGAAGATTGAATTGGAAGTCACTAGAAAATCAAGCAGATAGTAGTTTACTTCTAGTTGTTATTTAATACAAATCTTATTTACCCACATTAATGATTTCTTAATAGTTCTTAATATTCTAATAATATGACGTTTACAATTAACCGTTAAACTAAAATAGAATTACAAATTAACCATTATTTAGGAGGAGATTTCATTAATGAAGAACAAGAAAAAATGGTTGTCCCTTGCACTTGTCGGAGCGGTTGCTCTATCATCGATTACTGTAACACAATTAAATTCAGAAGCTGAAGCATCAAAACAAGCGAAAAAGTCACCAACAAATGTCATCATGTTAATTATGGATGGTTCTAGTAATAACGCTGTATCGCTAGCACGCTGGTACAAAGGTGACAGTCTCGCAATGGACGAAATTTTGACAGGTGCTGTTACAACATACTCAGCAGAATCAGCTATTACAGATTCTGCACCGGCTGGAACTGCCCTAGCAACTGGTCATAAATCAAACAGTGGTTATGTAGGGGTTCTACCTTCTAAAGTTGACATGCCTGGCGTTGAAGAAAACCCAACGAATGCATTTACGCCAGTTGCAAATGTCTTAGAGGGAGCCAAACAGCTTGGTAAAGCAACTGGTATCGTCGCTACCTCTGAAATTCAACATGCTACACCAGCAAGTTTCTCTACTCACGTAACGTCTCGCAGTAATTATGATGATATCGGAGAACAACAGGTATATCAAAATATGGATGTGATTCTTGGTGGTGGTTATGATTACTTAAAATCAGCGAACCGTAAAGATGGTGAGGATCTTGTTAGCGTTATTGAAAATAAAGGATATGATCTTGTGTCAACTCGCAATGAGTTGTTAACCTCCAAATCCAACAAAATTTACGGAAGTTTTGCAAGTAGCACTTTAGCATATGATTTTGATAGATCTAAAACAAATCCAGAAGAACCTACACTAGCAGAAATGACTTCAAAAGCAATCGAAACTTTGAGCAAAGATAAAGATGGTTTCTTTTTAATGGTAGAAGGTAGTAAAGTAGACTGGGCAGCTCATGCGAATGATCCAATTGGAATGATTACAGATATTTTAGCTTTCGATGAAGCCGTTAATGAAGCATTAAAATTTGCTGAGAAAGATAAAAATACGATGGTCATTGCCGTAACAGACCATGGAAATAGTGGAATTACAATCGGTAATGAAAACACATCTTCAACTTATGATAAAATTAATATTTCTAATTATATCAATCCTTTAAAAAAGGCAACAATGACTGTTGAAGGAGCACTTAGTCAATTAAAATCAGATCGCTCTAACTTATTAGAAGTAGCAAAATTATATGGACTAGATAATTTAACTACACAGGAAACTGCTACTATTAATGCAACTGAAACGAATAAACTTTCTAGCACATTCATAAAACTTTTATCTAAACGTGCTGACCTAGGTTTTACAACAGGTGGACATACCGGTGATGACGTATTCTTATATTCTTATGGACCAAATCAAATTACTGGGCTAGTTGACAATACAGATCTGGCGAAAGAAATGGCTAGCTTCATGGGCATTAAATTAGATAATTTAACGAAGGATCTTTACTCGAATGCAGAAGTAACTCTGAAAGCAAAAGGATATACGACTTCGATTGATCTTTCCGATAAAGAAAATGCTGTACTTGTAGTAAAGAAAGGAACAGCTACTTTTGAAATCCCTGAAAATAAAAACATAATTATTCGTAAAACTACTAATAATAATGGCAAAGTAACTTCAAATGAAATCCAAACTAATACAATTAGCGTATACAATGGTACTAGCTTCTATATTTCAAAAGCAACGATAAATAACCTTAATTAAACGCTAT
>JAZLIT010000116.1:0-2903 GCA_045617525.1 Solibacillus sp.
ATAATTTAGTATGTACTCTTATATACATCCCCATTTTTGAGGAGTTTTTTCATTTTAAAATTCAGTTTGTTCTTAATACATTAAGTATTACTCAATGCCAGCGCATAGTATATGGCAGCTTTTTTGTAAAAACGATAATCATAATAGTAGTCACCCAATTCTTTGGCCATGTCTTTGACGAGAAGCTGGAGGCCGATGCTTTCGGCTTTTTCGATGGCGCCTTTGATGTATTTTTCGTAGTTGAAATCGTCGCCTCGTTCTTTAAAAATGTTGGCTTTGATCCAGTGGAGCTCGACTTCAACGCTGGCCATGCGATGTTGTTGCGTAATGAGAAGGGTTTCATCGAGTAAACGTTTAACAGCTTCCCATTCCTTCAGCTGCAACTTGATTTCAAGTAACCCTTTGAGGACATAAACTTTGTACGTATCATCAATGGTTGACTGTAGGCATTCGTTGTAATACATAATGGCTTTGTCATACGCTACGAGCTTTTGGTAAACACGGCCGATGTTGTAACGAATCATGATGAATAGATTGTCTTTGTTCGGTAGCGTTGTTTGTTCGACATAGCCTTCGGCTTCCTCGAGTGCTTGTAGCGATTTTTCGTATTGCTCGGTGATGTGGTATTGAACGCCGATGGTGATGAGAATGTCGATTAGGTTCGGTAAATCTTGATGTTTTTTGAAAATCTCGTACGCTTTTTCACTGTAGAAAAGCGCGAGTGTTTTATCTTCTAACACGCGCTGTTTGACGAGACTTAGGTTGTTATAAATAATGGCACTTTCTAATGTGTACGGATCGATGATTAAGCGCTCGGCGACTGAAAAGTGATAGTTGGCTTTGTTGAAGTCACCATTTCGGTAGAAGTATCGACCGATGACGTTATATAAGTTGAAGTAAATACGTTTTTCTGTTTCTTCTTCGCTTGAAAAGCTGATCGTCATATCAATGAGTTTGATGGATGCTTCGTACACGGCGTCTGCTTCTTGGAGTAAGCGTTTATCTAAGGCGTTTCGAAGAAGTGCTGTGACGACACGTACGAGTAAAAGTGGTTGAACAAACTCGATGAAGGCCATTTTTAGGAGCGACTCTTCTTCGTCGGTTAACGTTCTTTTTTCAGCCTCAATACTCGCTAAGCTAGTTTCAAGCTTTTGGTTGAAGCTGTCGGAGCTTGGATTGTCTATCATGTCGAAGCTGACGTTTAATCGTTCAGCGACTTGTTGTAAAAATGCTTTGGATGGTTTTGCTTTACCGTTTTCTACTTTACTTAAATACGCCACCGAACAGATATCCTCTACGAGCTCCGTTTGGGATAGGTGTTTGTGGATGCGTAGGTGACGAATTTTTTCACCGATGTTTGTTTGCACAGTCATACCGATCCTCCTTTACGAAATATACAGATTCTAAAGTAAAGGTATTATATCACTAAACTTACTTTTAATGGGAATTCATTTAAATAGACATATTCCACATAAAAAAAGAAATAGTAGCTTGTATTCGCTACTATTTCTTTTGATGGAGACGTTTAGCTCGCTGATGTTTCTGTTAGCTCTGCCTCACGTGTATTAAATAATTTCATTTGGTCGATATTTGGAAGCTTGCGTAAAACCGAGCTACTTAACCAATATAAGCTGACGGAAATCATCGCTGTTCCACAGATAATAACTGACACTCTTGCGTCGAATGTTTCCCCGATTATGCCTCCAATTAAGGCACCGATTGGCATACCTACTGAAGCTGCACTTGTTAAAATTGTGATAACACGTCCGATGTACGCTACTTCTACTTGTTTTTGGATGGATGAGAATACTAGAATGTTTAAAATCCCGATTGAAATCGATCCTGCACCATATAATAGTAGAGATGGTACGATTGGTAATAATGCTGTTCCAATCCACATCACGCCTGTTAACGCGAAGGCCACGATAATTAATTTCCCGAAATCATAATGCTTTAATTTTGGTGTTAAAATTGTGCCGATCATAATACCTACTGACATCGCAGCTAGGTAGAAGCCGTATGTTGCTTCGATTCCATTGCCTATTGCAAGGGTGAAGGTTGGTAAATTTGTACTCATGATAACCATCGAAATGTTAATGAATGTAATAGAGAAAATTATTTTTGGTACTAATGAACCTTTGATATAGTTGAATCCACCTTTTACGTCATCTGCGTATTTCTTAAACACAGATGTGTCGCTTTTTACTGGTGTTGCAGCTTCTTTAGGCTGCTGGAAGTTAAAGAATGCATACGCAATTGTGATGAGTACGAGACAAGTTGCTGTAATTGTAAGCGCTGGTACGACACCGATGAGTGTGATGATGATCCCTGCACCTGCGATAAACGCGATGTCTAATGCTTCACGAATAGTTTGTAAATAAGAGTTCGCTTCGATTACGTGATCTTTACCAACGATGATTGGTAAAATTGTTGATTCAATTGGATATGTGTATTGTGTAAATAACGCGATGATAAATAGTAACGAAATAACGTACCAAACATTTAGTCCAATCGTGTAATGTAGGGCTGGTATTGTAAACAACAGGACAGCTTTAATAAGGTTACTACAGACAAGACCGTTTTTGTATTTAAAGTAGTTCGCTAAAGGTGCGATTAAGAAGCCTAATGCGCCAGCTAATGAAATAGCAAATACGGCAAAACCTGAGTAAAGGACACTTCCTGTTAATTTTAGGACAAGTAACATCCCGGCTACTAAGTAAATGCCACTGCCAAATCCGTTGATTAACGCGCCTAGCATTAACAGTAGGTAGTTACGCTCGCGCATAAATGGTTTTAATTTCATGATAATTTCTCTCCATTCTAATTAATTATTTTTATTACACTTAGTTTCAAACTTATAATTGTAGATGAATAGCTATTTTCAAATGTCTGGTATGTGTTAA
>JAZLIT010000117.1:0-2330 GCA_045617525.1 Solibacillus sp.
TATAAATGCTAACTTAAATATGTACATTACCGCTTGAATAAGCATGTACAAAAATGCTCAGGACATACATACTAATCCAGAGGTGATTAGTGATGTATATCCAACTAAATGTGGAGACTGAATTTGAAATTAACAGTCTTGCAGACTTAGCAACTTATAAAAAAGTAATGGAGCATTTAAAAATGAAAATTAATAAAAGCAAATTAGCAAGGGATATGGGTGTTGATCGCAGAACAATCGATAAATATCTAAATGGTTTTGTCCCAAAAACAAAACGTAATAAACGTTCAAAAATCGATGAATTTTATTCTGTTATCGCCAGTCTATTATCTGAGGATTCTAAGCAGAGATTTTATTATCGCCGTAACCTTTGGCAGTATTTAAAAGACAATCATGACTTAAACTGTGGCCAATCAACATTCCGTACGTATATCGCCAACAATCCCGAATTTCAAGCGTATTTTGAAAAGGATGAACGTATTCCTACAATGATTAGTGGGATTCGTTTTGAAACACGTGTAGGGAAACAAGCCCAACTTGATTGGAAGGAAAGTATCAAATATGAAACGAAAGATGGCGAACACGTTGAGATTAACGTCGCAGTTTTAGTACTGAGTCACTCACGTATGCGATTCTTTTATATGAGTATTTCGAAATCACAGGCGGTTTTATTTACGTTCCTTACGGAAACGTTTGAGAAAATGGGTGGCGTACCTGAAGAGTTGGTGACAGATAATATGAAAACCGTTATGGACGATGCGCGGACAGAGTATTCTACAGGAAAAGTGAACGCTAAATTTGCCCAATTTGCAAAGGACTTCGGTTTTAAAGTAAAGCCTTGTATCGCCGGTCGGCCACAAACAAAAGGGAAAGTAGAATCAACAATGAAATTACTAGAAGAAATACATGCCTATCAAGGGAAATACAATATGGAGGAATTACATTCATACATTCAAAAGCTATGTAATCGAATCAATCGTGAAATTCATCAAGGGACGAATAAAATTCCTTTATTAGAATTCCAAAAAGAAAAGAATCACCTACTCCAGCTACCAACTGAACGAGTAAGAGATTCCTTCAAAATCAATCATACACTTGTGAAAGTCAATACATCGAACATGATTTCTTACAAATCCAATCAGTACTCTGTACCAACAGAATACAAAGGAAAAAAAGTAAGTTTACAAGTTTATGATGACCAATTATGGGTTCATTATAACATGGAACTTATCGCACAACACAAAATTAGTGAAGCAAAACTCAATTATCAGGAAGCACATTATCGCGAAACAATGACAAAGGCGATGCCAAACCATCCAGATATCAATGATTTAGCAAAACGAAATTTAGAAGTAATTGGAGACATGTATAAATGAGCCAACCCATGAACACAAATTATCAACAACTCCTACAAAATCTGGAGTATTTAAAGTTAAAACAAATGGGGATTCATTTGGATGAAGTCATCGACTTTAGTATTAGGAACGAGCTTTCTTTTATCGATACATTGATTAAATTAACGAATTTCGAAGTAGATGTACGTGAGCAAAATATGATTCACGCAATGGTGAAAGTCGCAGCATTTCCGCACTTTAAAGAAATAAAAGATTTCGATTTCACCTTTCAACCAAGCGTTAATCAGCATCAGCTACTCGATTTTCAAAGTTTGCGTTTTATTCAAGCGAATGAGAACATCGTATTTCTCGGTCCAAGTGGAGTTGGTAAGACTCACTTGGCCACAGCAATAGGTATTACGGCTGCGAAAAAGCGCACTAGCACATATTTCATTAAGTGCCATGATCTAATTCAAAACCTAAAGAGAGCGCGTATGGAAAACCGCCTTGAAATCCGGTTGAAACATTACACAAAGTATAGATTATTAATCATTGATGAAATCGGTTATTTACCGATAGATCCGGAGGATGCGAAGCTATTTTTTCAACTAATCGATGCGCGTTATGAAAAGAAAAGTACCATCTTTACAACAAATGTGAATTTTAAATCTTGGGATGAAATCTTTCCGGAGCCTAAATTGGCAAATGCGATTTTAGATAGAATTTTACATCACGCAAGCGTCGTAACAATTATTGGTGATTCATACCGTATTAAGCAACATCTTGAACCAGAAAACGAGTAGTTTTGTACACCCTTAAACGAGCATAAATGTACATATTAGTGTTGACATTTATATTACGTTTCATGGTTTACGTCACTCCTATGCATCTTATATGCTGTCAAAGGGAGTGAACATTAAAGTCATTCAAGAACAACTTGGTCATGCCAATATTCGTGAGACACTCAATACTTACTCACACATAGATAAAGAGCAA
>JAZLIT010000118.1:0-10381 GCA_045617525.1 Solibacillus sp.
ATTACCTTTATCGGGAATCCCCTTTATTTCACAGGTATCGCCAATAAGGGACGCGTGATTGAAACAACGGTCACCTCTCTTGAAAGCAATGTCGTCATGATCGAAGCACCTGTTTATAAAGGAAACAGTGGTAGCCCCGTTTTAAATGCTGCAGGTGAAGTCATCGGGGTCATTTACGCTACGAGTAAAACCGACGCACACGGCAAGGTCGGACTATTTATACCAATCGACGAACTGCATAAACGTTTTACGTTAGACAAATAAAGGCTATATATTATTTGATAGGATATCCACTCAGTTTTTGAAAAAAAGGCACAAAATCACGTGTTATTTTGTACTTGAATTGTTCAAGATTTCCACTTACCAACTTTTAAACGTTTTTAAATTCTTCGCTTTAACAAAAAGAATCCGAGCAACTTGATTCCATCCTTCGAAAAACGATAGTTATAATTTGACTATTCGAATGGATTTTTAGAAGGAATTCATGGATTTAGAAAGCATGAGTATTGTTTATTAAACAGAGTATATAAAACGCGTTGGTATCGCCTTGATAGTACTCGTTGATTGGAGCGGAGTGGGACCGCGACTTCCAGGGGACTTTAGCACGTGCGGAAAATCCACTAATTTTCTACCTCCGTAAAGGCAGGGAATTAGTTAGTTGGAGCCGTGCCCCCAGAAACGCGTCGGGACCACGGAGCTCCAATCAACGCCTTGTGTGAGAAAGGGTGTACTGAAATTAATGACTAATTTCGGGTACACCCCAACATTTTACTTAAAAGAATTAATAATTTTAGCAGGCGAAGTCTTTATGGGTAATTTCGAGCCCTTCGAACAGCTTAAAGTTTAACTTCATACCTTGCAAGAATTGACGTAATCATATGATATGAATCCCATTCCCCACTTGAAAAGCGTGTAATCGGATATACTTTTGGGAACAGCTTTTTATGAATTTCTTTTTCAGTCATGCCTTGCTTACTTAGCGTCAACACATTGTCCACCAAACCCATTAAATACGCTTGCTTCTCTAAAATTGCAGCCCGCCCGTTTTGGACAATCCCGGCATGGCAACAAACAACTTCCTCAAAGTCATATGTAAGCACACGTTCAATCGAGTCTAGAATGGTCGGGATACTTTCAGAACGTAAAACAAGCTTCGTCTTTGGTGCCACATATAAATCACCTGAAAAAAGTTGGCCCGTTTGCTGATTATAAAAGGACTTATGATCCGCCGCATGCCCCGGTGTTGCAATAACATCCCATGTTGCAGTGCGTGACTCGAATTGCTCCCCTAAAGGCATCGCTTGAAATGACTTCCTCGTACCCCAAAATACTTTACGATAAAATGGGTAATCCGCTCTGCTAGCAACGCGATCGACTGAATCACCATTAATATAAATAGGTACACCCTTCCTTTGCGCAATATATGCAGCTCCACCTGTGTGATCCTCATGATCATGTGTTATAACAACTTGATCAAAATCCGCCGCATCAAAAAATCCCTTCATTTGCTGTAGTAACCTTTTTGCACTCGTATCGATTAACACCCCATCAACCACGAAACAATACACATTTAAACGGACTGCTTGAAATTGAACAACCCCCTCCACAAACTGCACACCGTTTTTTTCACCAGCTTGAATCGTCTTTTTAAATAACATCCCTTTACCCCCTAAAGTGAATACTCATTCATTTTTACTGGATTAAAAGAGCAGACAATCAAAGATCGTCCACTCCTAATCAAGTTATTCCATTTCATCACCAGTAGCAACTGGATAAGTTGTAATCCAATCACTATAGCTACCGACATACAATTTTATATCATTATAGCCTTCATTAAATAAGCTAGCAAATAACGGTGCGGCTGTTACACCTGAACCACAATAAACAATATAAGAATTATCCTTTTTATAACGACTGGCAAGCTTCTCACTTCGAACGAATTGCGCACCATCCTTTAACTGCTCCCAATCGAAATTATGGGCAGTTGGGATATGACCAGCAATTGGATCAAGTGGCTCTACCTTGCCAATGTAACGTTCATAACTACGCGCATCCAATAACGTTGCAGAAACGCCTGCGTCAACAACCTGTTTGACATCCGAGCGTGAAGCAAGCAATGACTCCTGCCATTCAATTTCAAGTGATGTAGCTTGGGCCTCAGGCGGCTCCGCTGAAATCGGAAAACCAGCTGCAACAAGTGCTGCATATCCCCCATTTACGATTTTCACATTTTGAAAACCTGCATACATAAGCATAAACCAAGCACGCGGGGCGAACGGTGTACCACCCTGATCATAAATAACGATAGAATCCGACAAAAGCAAACCCGAGCGCTCAAATAAAAGCTGTAATGCTGCTTTTGATGGCATTGGGTGACGCCCATCCTTGCACGTCATATCTGATAAATCATCCTCTAAATGCCAATAAACAGCCGATTCAATATGATCCTTCAAATAGTACGTGTAACCTGCTTTCGATTCAGCTAAATTAAAGCGTGTATCAATCCACTTCACAGGTTGCTCTAACTCATGAACATCAATAAAAATAGACAATTCTATATACCCCCTATTTTTTTACAATAACTCACGTAAATGCAAGATTGGTGTTAACAATATGCGGGGATGAAGAATTCCCCGCACAAATTTCACTTATTGTAGTTGGCGATAAATTTCTTTCCATTCTGCTAAACGACTTTCTTCTTGCAATAAGCTACGTTCTGTTGCAATTTGACCTAACGCCTGTGCTTGTAGCTGGCTACGCATAATTTCCGCTTCCGCCTCAATAAACGTGCCACTCCATCCAAGTAGTCGCTCTTTTTCTACTTGTAAATAGTGCTCAGCATCTGGTTTTGTTAGTCTTTCTAACGCTTCCTTCAACTGTTCTTTCTCATTTTTCTCGAAGAAGGCTTTAACATTTCGGAAATGTGATTTAACAGATGCATATTTTTGAGGATTCTCGAACGGACCTGCGAAATCTAAAGTTGACGGTTCATCATTTTCATAATTCATAAATGCAAAGCTATTATTTAACTCTTTTAGCGCTAATGCTTCTTCTTTAAACTTCACCTTTAATTGCTTTTGCACAAATTGCGCCAGGCGGAAATTCGTGACACGTAACTCCTGTGCAAAGTCGAATTTCAATGCATTCACAACTTCATTTAAGCCTGAAGCAAGTGCTGCTTGAGCCGCTAATTTCGAGAATACAGACGGGTTATAACCTTCACGGAAGAAATCTGGATAACGGTAGTAAACGCGTTGCAATACATAATAAAGCAGCTCATCTAATTCCTGCTTCGCCTCAGAAACAAGCATCGATGTATTACCATCTGTAAAGCGAGATTTCACCGTCGTTTCTAGTTGTGCAAGCTCGATTAATCGTTCATCTTTACGTAATAAGTTTTGCTCCGTTTGCTCAATTAAATTACGCAGACGTTCCTCTGTCTTTTCCACTTCTTCCTGCAACGCCTGTACAGCTAATGCAGTCAGCTCATCCTTCAAGAAGTGATTAAATGCATTTTCAAATGGCGGCATCCCCGATTGGAAATCATCACCCTCAACCTTTTCACGTAGAGCATGTAAACTCGAAACCCCATAAAGACGTGGGAAACGAATACCGAATCGCTGTAATTCGGTTTGCACATAGTTTTTCACTTCTTCTTCCTCATTCATCGTTGCCGCTAAATCAATCGCATTTACAATGAAGAACATTTTATCTAACTCAAACGCATCCTTCACACGTCCAAGTTGGATTAAAAACTCACGGTCCGCCTTCGCAAACGCATGGTTGAAGTACGTAATGAAAAGAATCGCATCTGCATTCCGAATATAATCAAATGCAACACCCGTATGACGCGCATTAATTGAGTCTGCCCCTGGTGTATCAACAAGCGTTACACCCATACGCGTTAATGGTGAATCATAGTAGAAATCAATATTATCCACGAAACAAGAACGATTCTCCTGGGCCACAAACTTCTCAAACGCTTCACGATCCACGCGAATCGTCGTCCCTAATTTTTGCTCAAATTCGCGGAAGCCTTCGGAATATGCACGGATAAATGATTTATGCACATTTAAGCGTTCATCCGTCAGTTTTACAGCATTCCCTTCCGCAGCTCGGTTAAATGCCTCTTCTAATGAAGTAACACGTATGCCAATCGCCTCATAGGAAGCTTGAATATCATCAAGCAACTGTTCCGCCGTTTTCAACTGAACATCTGCTGTTTCATGTGGATGCTCAGGCGTTACTGGGCGAATTTTATTAATCGCAGCAGTTGTTGGGTTTGGCGATACTGGTAGAACTTTTGCACCCATTAATGCATTTGAAAAGCTTGATTTACCCGCACTAAATGCACCGAATAATGCAATTGTAAAGTCTTGCTTTTGAAGGCGCTCTACTTTACTCTCAATGAATTGTGCAACCTCTTGGAAGCCCTGCACATTGCGAACGATTTTCGCCGTCTTCATTGCTCGTTTAATTACCAATTCCTTATCGACATAAGTAATATCCTGTTTACTTTGCTCAGTTACTTGAATTTCAACGACCGCTTCTTTTTTTAGCATTGCCGGATCAAATGGTCGAATTTCATTTAATGCGTGTTCAAAATCCTTCTCCCATTTCGCTTGTTGAGCTTTCATGACAGGTCGTAGCTCATTCGAAACCTGTGTCATTTGATGTCTATTAAACTGATCAAAGGCATCGGTTTGCAAAATATGTTTGATTGCATCATATTTGCCCTTCATTGCATTTAATTTTTGCGTTACAGGTGCAGACGACTGTGTAGCAACTGTTTCTAGCATTTCCTTCGAGTCTTTTAACCACTGATCTGTTTGACGCACAAACGAACGCTTTGTTGCTTCTGCCACACGGTTTGCGAAGTTAAGAACTGCATCCCCTGTAATAAGCGCACCCTTTTGAATTTGCTCTTCGATTAAACCTATTGAAATCGTGTAATCTAACTCATCGATTCCTTGTGCACGTGACTCATCAAGTGCCCCTACATCTTTAAATGAAGCTTTCATCACTGATTTTAAATGCCCTGTAATTTGCGAAGAAACAACTACATTAAAACTTTCTACAAGCTCTTGCTCACGACGAACGCGCTCTTCCTCTGTTTTACGCTTCGCACTAAATAAACCGCCCACTTTAAAGCCAGGTTGTTTACTCTCTAAATAGCTACGTAGTTTATCACGTAAATCAGATGGTGTAATTGAAGCATTTTTTAGCAGCTCTTTACGTTTTTCTTCAAAGCTTTCCACAAACTGCTCATATGAAAATAACTCCGTTTGTAAGGCTAACTTTTCATATTGCTCAATTATATCTTCGTAATTTTCCCAATCATCCTCGGATAATACTTGCTTACTTTCTTCTATACGATTTGCTCTTTCTTCTATTAAATAAGCAAGATGCTCGTCCTGTAATTTATTCAGTGTATTTTCTGCCGTGATTACTAACTTATCTTCCCAATCATTCATTGAATCCATTACGATTGTCTTTACTTTTTGGAAATCATTATGTGAGAAATCTTTTGCCTTTAATGTTGTAAAGAAAATGTCTTTCGGATAAACACCCCATGCCGCAAATGAATCGTGAACAGATTGCTTAAACGTATCAAATGATAATTCATCTTCTTTATGTTTATCTACTTGGTTGACGATTAAATAAACATTTTCATTATATTTCATTAACTCTTTTGTAAATTGGAAGTTTAACTCGGACTGAACATGGTTGTAATCCATCGTGTAGAATACCATGTCCGCAATGTGTAGCGCAGATTCAGTACTCATTGCATGCGCATCATCTGTCGAATCGACACCAGGTGTATCCATTACCGTAACGCCAAATGGTAAACTAGACCCTTTATGACCGATTTCGATTAAAGAAACAAGTTCCCCATCCTTACTTAAATCTTTTACTTGCTGAATATCATAGCCTGCTTCAAACTTTACAGGTGATTGATCATGTAAATAAAGAATCGCATAATCCTCTTCTGCATTATGTACCTTAACGATATTGGCACTTGTTGGAATCGGACTTGTCGCTAAAATATTTTCACCAGCTAGCGCATTAATCATCGAAGATTTCCCAGCAGAAAAATGGCCTGCGAATCCAATTACAAATTCTTTTTGCAATAACTTACGTGCAAATAAATTTAACTTTTCTACACGCTCACTATCTTCATTTTTTTGATAAATTACAGATTGTACTGCCGATTGTTGCAATAATTGTTGTAGCTTACTTTCTAATGATGTCATGCTTAAATACCCCTTCGCCATAAATTAGCCATATTTTTTATTTTAACATGAATTGCTTCTTTTATTTGAAAATAATTATAAATTGGAGCGCATTATTAAAATAATGCTTAGCAATAGCCTATTTACCACATGAAAAAACACACCTATTTTAGATTAGGTGTGCTAAATCGACGAATTAAATTAGGATAAAATAGTATTAAATTACTTCACTGTTTTACTTATTACACGCTGTCCAATGATGCAATAAATTACGACTGTCATACCAGCAATTGCGTATAAAATGGTCAACACCCTTTCACTAATTGATAATTGTTATCATTTTAACTTAATTGCGCACTTACGTCAATTCACGTCAATAGTCCTATGCATTTTTTGTCGCATCATGTTACTATAGTAAAAAAAAGTAATTTAAAGGATTGGTTGAAAATGAGTAATCCCAAGCATATACAAACAATTTTAAATGGGACAATTGCTTCCCTGAAATCTATTTTACCTGTAAATCTAGACGTTAAGCCACCCTCTGTTTCCTCAGAGCCTTATAGTCAAAAAGAAATGGGCGTATTAATCGGTATAGTCGGCGATCTTAAAGGACGTATTATTATAGACGGGTCACCTGCTGCTTTTGGAGGCATTGGCGCTTTAATGTTCGGTATGCCTTTAGAAGGTGAAATGCTCGAATCATTTACTGGCGAGTTCGGTAATATGATTGCAGGGAATTTATGTACAAATGTCGCTCAAAATGGTCTTGACCTTGATATTACACCCCCTACTGTAATGGTAGGTAACACTAAGTTATACGGGTTCCAAAAAATATTCAGCTTGCCTGCTGAAATTGAAGGTATCGGAAGTATTACAATTTTATTAACAATTGACGACGAATAATTAAATATAACTTTTAAATGGCGAGTAGTTCTACTACTTGCCATTTTTTTGTTCATAAATTTATTTGGGTTCTTCCAATCTAATCTCCCCCCTCTTTCCACGATTTCTTTAGTAATTTATAAATTCCATCCATATTTTCATATTTATTTCACATTTAAAACTACTGTGTGTGATTTTTCTCACTTCTTATCTCTTGTAAGTTCTTTATCATGAAGTCATGTAAGATAAAATCCAAAAAAGTTGGAGGGAGATTTATGGCAAAGAAGAAACATGCTGAGGAAAATTTAAAAGGCACTCTTTATATGGTATTCACAGTAGGCTTTATCATAATCGCTGTTTGGGCCTATTGCTTCAGCCTATTTACTGGCAGATTTTAATTTTAATAGAGAAGAAATGGAGGGGAAAAGGTCATGCACATACATAAGTATGAAAAATGGTGGCTAGTGTTCGGTATTGCTTCACTGATTGCATTCCTAGTAATTCTAGGTGTCGGTGCAGTCCATAATGGTTCGCATCCAAACAATTCAAAAATCATCGTTGATCCAGAACGTTTGGAGGATTATGATGCATTTAAAAATGGTGGCGGCGTTTTTAAGGTTGAAGGGAAAGAATGGGATTATGAAGTAGTCGTAATTGCGTCTGCATTCTCATACAACCCAATCGAAATTGAAGTTCCACTTGGTGCGAAAGTTAAATTTATCGCTACAACAAGAGATGTAATTCATGGGTTCCAAATTGCTGGCACAAACATCAACTTAATGCTAGAGCCTGGTTACGTTTCTGAATATATAGCGGAAGTAAATCAAGTTGGCGAATATTTAATCGTATGTAATGAATACTGCGGTACTGGACATGCGATGATGTACTCTATGTTAAAGGTGGTGGACGAAAATGCAACAAGCCATGAGTAATTTTAAACAAGTGAATCGCAAAGACGCTAAATTAGCTTTAGCACACATGTATGTCGCATTTATCGCTTTATTACTAGGTGGTTTAGCAGGTCTTTTACAAGTATTAGTGCGTTCCGGTGAATTCACGCTTCCAGCCGGCATTAAAATTGGTTATTATCAAGTGCTTACAGTACACGGTGTTTTACTCGGACTTATTCTTACTACATTCTTCATTTTAGGCTTCCAAGTTGCAGCAGTTTCTCGAACTGCAGGTGCATTCACAGATACGCAACGTAAAATCGGTTGGATTGGTTTTTGGTTAATGACTATCGGTACTGCAGCTGCGGCAGTTATGGTACTTCTAAATAAAGCGACAGTACTTTACACATTTTATGCGCCATTAATGGCTCACTGGATTTTCTATTTAGGATTAGTATTTGTGGTTGTAGGATCTTGGCTCGTGTGTGCGATTCAATTAATGCGCCACTTCCAATGGAAAAAAGAAAATCCTGGTAAAACAACGCCACTATTATCTTTCATGGCTGTGGCTAACTCATTACTATGGTACATCTGTACTTTAGGCGTTGCAATTGAAGTTTTATTCTTATTATTACCATGGTCACTTGGTATTGTTGAGCGTGTAGACGTACTGTTAACGCGTACCCTATTCTGGTACTTCGGCCATGCACTCGTTTACTTCTGGTTGTTACCAGCTTATATGGCATGGTATGTTGTTGTACCTAAAGTTATTGGCGCAAAAATCTTCTCAGATTCACTTGCTCGTTTATCATTCCTATTATTCTTATTATTCTCATTCCCAGTTGGGCTTCACCATCAGTTAACAGAGCCAGGGATTGATGGTTTCTGGAAGTTCATCCAAGTTACATTAACGTTCTTCGTTGTTATTCCGTCATTAATGACAGCGTTCTCGATGTTCGCAACATTTGAGCTACGTGGTCGTGAGCTGGGTGCAAAAGGTTTATTCGGTTGGTTTAAAAAGCTTCCTTGGGGTGACGCACGCTTCTTCGTGCCATTTGTCGGGATGGTTGCATTCATTCCTGGTGGTGCTGGTGGTTTGGTTAACACTTCCTATCAAATGAACCAGCTCGTGCATAATACAATATGGGTTACGGGTCACTTCCACTTAACGGTGGCAACAGCTGTAGTATTAACTTACTTCGGTGTAGCTTTCTGGTTAATTCCACATTTAACTGGTCGCACGCTAACGAAAAAGATCAATAAATTAGGTATTTATGTGGGTATTTTATGGGCAATCGGCATGTCAATCATGTCTGGTGCCATGCACTTAGCTGGTTTACTCGGTGCCCCTCGTCGTTCAACATATTCTGAGTACGGCGGCGCTACACAGGCAATTGATTGGGTTCCCTACTCAATCGCACAAGCTGTTGGTGGTACGATTCTATTCATCGCTATCATTATTATTACGTACATGGTCATTAACCTCATGTTCTTCGCTCCTAAGGGGCAAGAAGAGTTCCCGATTGCAGAGGTTGCACCTGGTGCTGAAAAAACACCCGCTTTCCTTGATAACTTTAAAATTTGGGGAATCATCCTAGTGGCATTAATTTTATTCGCATACACGATTCCACTAATCGATATCATTCAAAACGGACCTGTTGGATCAAAAGGCTTTAAACTTTGGTAATATATGAATATTGAATGCGAGTGGCTCTTTAGGTCGCTCGTTTTTTTCGTTTTAAAGCAATTATAATTCATATTATTTTAATGACGATACAATTTGCCTTGCGAAAATAAAAACTGCAGGTACACTTGTAAATCCAAGCTCACCTGCAGTTCTTTTTATAAATTATAAAGTCTTGTATATTTCTCTTTTAGGTAGTTTGCTAAGTATGAAGCATCTAAGCCTTCTCCAGTACCTTCTTGCAATAACTCGAATGGTTTTTTCAATGCGCCATGCTTATGCACTTTTTCCGTTAACCATTCACGGATCGGTGTTAGCTCACCACGTAAGCAAAGCTCATCGAAATTAGGGATGTCTTTATCCATCGCTGCTTTCCACTGCGCTGCGTACATATAGCCAAGTGCGTATGATGGGAAGTAACCAAAGCTACCGCCACTCCAGTGCATATCTTGTAAAACACCCTCTGCATCGTTTGCAGGTCGAATACCTAAGTAAGCTTCATATTTATCATTCCATACTTTTGGAAGGTCTTCTGCTTGAAGATCGCCGTCAAACAACTCACGCTCAATTTCATAGCGAATCATAATGTGAAGCGGGTACGTTAGCTCATCTGCTTCGATGCGAATGAATGAAGGCTCCACAAAGTTAATCGCCTTTAGGAAATCCTCTACCGCAACATCGCCAAATTGTTC
>JAZLIT010000119.1:0-14735 GCA_045617525.1 Solibacillus sp.
GGAATCATTCAAACATTGCTTCACATGGTGTATGCAAATCGAGAATCATATTTAATCCAACGACTATTAGGTTTATCACCGAATGGTCTAGTGAAATTAATTGTCTTTCAAGTGTTATCCTTTATTTTATATGGTTTAGCGGCAGGGATTTTCGTGGGAATGCTCTTAACGGAAATGCTTTCACTCATTGATAAGGGAGCACAAATCACATTTGATTATATGACGTTAGGACTTACAAGCGCGGTATTTATCTGTTTAATAGTCATTATCTTTGGTGTACAAGGCTATTTGCTAAGTAGAAGAAAGCTAAGCACTGAGATTGTGCAAAGTTAATGGGATGTACGCCGAATTAAGTTCGTAGGTATGTAATGCTCTTTAGTGGAGGGGATTTTAAGTTTTATAACACTATTTAGAACGTAATTTGACCTATATAGGTTTGCATTTTAATGAGAAACGCTTCATATCTAAATAAGATGTGAAGCGTTTTTTTGTAAGCTTGAAATGTATAAATGTCCGCATCGTGATGTACAACTTTGCATGTCGGGGCATGTAAACTTTCGCTTGAAATGCGCTGTTCTATTCATGTGCATTGGGAATTCAACTTTACTGAGAATACAATTTTGACAAAAATAATTGGAATTCCCGAATACTCTTCTTTGTACTAGCTCTAGAATAAAAATGATAAATATAGTTATCTTTCTCCCAATGTATCATCCAGCTTTTATATTTGGTATATTGTCGACACAAAATAATTTCATTAACAGGAATTTGTAAAATAGTCCCACTCACTTTTTTGATATTCTAACTCTGTCTAGTTCCGATTTTGTGACCTGTAAATGGAGGAAGAGGATCGATAATTCTCTAGGAGCGATCCATAGCCAAAATCCGTTTGTAAAATCTTTTTGAGAACGATATAAAAAATGATACTCTGCACCAAAATCATATTCTTTAAAACCTATTGAATCTAAAAAAAATTCATTATGATCATTTGGGAGCTTAATTCCCATAATATAAAAGCTCAAGCTTTATATGAAAAAATGGGTATGACAACAGAAAAAGATGTAAAGCATTATATCCATTATTGGTAATTAAAATCGTGTTAGAACAATCAAGTGTGGAGATTGATGTACTAGTGGCGTCTATTGTCCGCATCATTACTAATTCTTGAATTAGGCGACAAAGCGTACAATATGTCTAAAGAAGACTTATTAATCGTTAACCATAGTAATAATGATATTAGGCGTTTACTACAAGGTTTTGTAGTAGCGCCTTTTTTATAGGGTCTGTATAAATTGGCTGTTGTTTTCCACTACGTACTATTCCGTGTTGTCCTGAAAGCGAGATTTTTGCATTGATTTTAAGAAGAAGTGCATAGTTGTTTTTTATTACGCGAAATTGATAGCTATTACGCCAAAAGATTATAAATACCGAACAATGGATGTTTGGAGGCAAAAATAAAGTCACGTTTTATTGATTATTTCGCTCCAAATGAGTTAGAAATCGCTTTTAAATGGAAATCCAAATCTTATATTCACTTGAATGATTGTATATGTTAACTAAAAAAGTTTGTAAATAACATATTGATGTTAGAATTCACTACATGAGACTTGAAACTTAAATTGACTTATAATTCTAAATTTTGTTAATATATTGAAAATGACGTTTTCTGAGATTTTCTAAGGAGGTTAAGGGATGTCTAAAATACAGGAATTTAAGGAGCTTTTTCGCCATATACATAGCGCATGGCAACAAAATGAAAAGGCGGTTTTAGTCATTTTAACCGATGTGAGGGGGTCGGCTTATCGTTTGCCAGGCAGCAAAATGCTCATGACATCAAGTGGCAACATGATTGGAACAGTCAGTGGAGGTTGCTTAGAGGCGGATTTGTATTGCTTTGCAGAAAAGGTTTTCGAAACAAATAAGCCGCTTCTTCACCAATATGATTTAAGTGATACAGAGATTTGGAGCCTAGGCATTGGCTGTAAAGGTGATTTGCAATTTTTATTTCTCCCCATCTCTTCTGAAAACGTAAAGTGGCGAAAAATACAACAATTATTACAACAAGACCAAGGATTTTCACTTGTTATTAACATGCAGACAGGAGAATTAGCAGTAATCACGGAGCAGGAGAATGTAGATGATGTAAGTACATCGGTTCCAATTGATGTTATAAAAGAAGCGCAAAAAATAAGTATAGGTCAAACACGAGCGCAAGTGTTGTCCTATGAAAATGTCCCTTATTTAATCGATACGATCAAACAGAGTGAGCATGTAATTGTAGCGGGGGCGGGGCAAGATGCGTTGCCAGTAGTTGAACTTGCACAGCAGGCAGGCTTTTCGGTTACCGTATTAGATAGCCGTGCTCATTTTAATAATGAACAGCGATTTCCATATGCGATACATATTACTACGGATATTGAAGAGCTTTCTCATGAAACATTTTCTAATAGTTGGTGGGTCATTATGAATCATCACCAGCAAACGGATGAGCAGGCGCTACGCTTTGCGATTGAGACTCAGCCGAAATATATCGGTGTACTCGGGCCGACATATCGTACGAATGAAATGCTACAGCATATCGGGTATGACATATCGAGTGGTCCAATTTACTCACCGATTGGATTAGATATTGGGGCGGAGACGATGCATGAAGTGGCAATTAGTATTATTTCAGAAATGATGAGCTTGCGTGTTGGTCGTCCTGCGCAGTCGCTTCATGGAAAACCCAAAATTCATGTCTAATATTGGTGCGATTATTTTAGCGGCAGGTATGTCGTCGCGAATGGGAAAGCCGAAGCTATTATTACCATTTAAAGGACTACCTCTTATTACATATCCACATATGCTCGCACTGCAAAATGCGTTGAAACCTATCGTGTGTGTAACAGGACACTATGATGAACAAATGTCTAGCGTATTAGCGCCTATAGTGCCAAACATTACGCTGCATAATAATTCATACTATGAAAGTGGTATGGCTTCCTCGTTAAAGGCAGGTATTTCTGCAGTGTACGGAAAAGTTGACGCTGTAATGATTTTTTTAGGTGACCAGCCGTTAGTGCCAAATGAAGTAGTCCAAACGATTATTGCACATTATTTAGCAAGTAAAGAAGCAGGCATAAAAATTGTCCGACCGTTGTTTGGACATCGATTAGGACATCCGATTTTATTTGACAGTAGTTTATTTGACGAATTTGACGCATTGCAGGGAGATGAAGGTGGGAAGTCGATTATTCAGCGACATCAAAACGCTGTAAAGCTACTGCAGTTTCCAAATAGTGACTGGGGGAAGGATATAGATACCGAAGAGGAATATATGACATTATTGAAAGGGACTGAGGGCATATGACGATTGTTGATGCGTTAAATAGACCGCTTCGCCACGTAAGAATCTCAGTAATTGATCAATGTAACTTGCGCTGCACGTATTGTATGCCAGCTGAAATTTTTGGGCATGATTATGCGTTTTTGCCACCTAATCAGCTATTGTCGTTCGAGGAAATTGAAAGGCTAGTGAATATTTTTGCCTCACTCGGTGTTGAAAAAATCCGTCTAACAGGAGGTGAGCCGTTAATGCGAAAGGGCTTGCCGGAGCTTATTGGCAAGTTGCTCTACATCGATGGAATTGAAGATGTGTCATTAACGACAAACGGCCTGTTGCTAGGTACTTATGCGGAGCGATTGATGAAAGCGGGGTTAAGGCGAATTAACGTAAGCTTAGATAGCTTAAATCCTAAAATATATAGTGAGATGAATGGGCGAAGCGTTCCAGTTGATAAGGTGCTGCGTTCGATTGAAAAAGCAGCGGCACTCGGATTGCAAATCAAAATAAATATGGTCGTTCAAAAAGGTGTAAATGACGGGGATATTATCGAGATGGCTAAGTATTGCTTTGATAAAGATTATACGCTGCGATTTATTGAATATATGGATGTAGGCAATACGAATCGATGGAATATGGCGCAAGTTGTAGCAAGTCGGCAAATATTAGCGCTTCTTCAGCAACAACACGATTTAATAGCGGCTATAGCTGTTGAAAAAGGAGAAGTAGCAAAACGCTATATCTATAAGGGGACAAATAAAGAGGTAGGTTTTATTTCTTCTGTGACAGAAGCATTCTGTTCGGATTGTAATCGTGCGCGTATTTCTGCAGACGGAAAGTTATATACGTGTTTGTTTGCAACGTCTGGTACAGATATAAAGCAAATTCTACAAAACGGCTGTGATGAACAAGTAAAGGAAGCGTTGATGAATATTTGGTCGAATCGGCATGATCGCTATTCGGAGGAACGAAGCACGCGAAATGACAAACGTCCGCGCAATAAAATTGAAATGTCCTATATTGGAGGGTAATGCAAGCGAGAAAAGAGGAATAAGATGAAAAACTATCTATACACATTCCTTTTATTAGTAGCGTTATTAACGGGGTGCTCAAGCAAAGCCGAGGAACAATCGGTAGTAACGGTTTCAGCGGCTGCAAGCTTGAGTAATGTTTTAGAAGAGATCGCAACACGTTTTCAAGAAGACTATCCAACTACTCAAGTTCGATTTAATTTTGGTGCCTCTGGTTCTTTAAAGGAACAAATTGAGCAAGGTGCGCCGGTAGATGTGTTTATTTCGGCTTCAACTAAAAAATTTAATGAGCTAGTAGAAGGTGGGCTTGTAGAGGGCGCAATAAACCTTGTGCGAAATGAGCTTGTGTTAATTACGTCTACAGAGCAAGAAGGTGTAACGACATTTCAAGATTTATTAAGCGATGAAATTGAAAAAATTGCACTAGGTATTCCTGAAACCGTGCCAGCAGGTGAATATGGAAAACAGGTATTACAATATTACGATGTTTGGTCAACTATCGAATCAAAAATTGTTTATGCAAAAGATGTACGTCAAGTGCTGACCTATGTGGCAACGAAAAACGTACAAGCCGGTATTGTGTATAAAACGGATGCGCTGTCTTCAGATAAAGTGCGCATCGTACAAACAGCGGAGCAAAGTAGCCATGATGAGATTTTTTATCCAGCAGGTGTCGTAACGAGTACGACGATATCAGAAGATGCGCACGTATTTTTAGATTATTTAGCAGATAACAACATACAACAAATTTGGCAACAATATGGGTTTGAAATGGAATGAGGGTAGCTTATGCTCGCCACTTTTTGGGCACCAATCAAGTTATCGCTTACTGTGACAATTGCTGCAGTGACATTAGTTGTTATAGTGGGGACATTTTTGGGATTTGTGTTTTCTAAAAAACAGTTTAAAGGGAAAATTTTCGTTGAAACAATTTTTATGCTACCACTTGTCTTACCACCGTCTGTTATCGGGTTTTTATTAATTATTGTATTTGGTAATCAAAGTGTCATTGGGAAGACGATTAGGACGATATTTAATCATTCGATTATTTTTACGTGGTATGCAGCTGTAATTGCTGCGTCAGTTGTGGCATTTCCGCTCATGTTCCAAACGGCAAAGACTGGTTTTCAAGGTGTCGCTAAAAATTTTGAGGAAGCTGCAAAGGATTTAGGTGCCACAAATGTACAAGTGTTTTTTAAAGTTTCGTTACCGCTCGCAAAAAGAGCACTTCTAACCGGGGTGACTTTAAGCTGTGCACGGGCATTAGGTGAATTTGGAGCGACGCTTATGTTTGCCGGTAACATTCCTGGTGTCACGCAAACAGTATCGACTGCTATTTATATGGCAATTGATAGGGGCGATATGACATTAGCTTGGCTATGGGTCATTGTGATTGTCGCATGTTCTTTCCTATTATTATTGTTCACGCAAACGAAAGCAAAAGAGTAGGTGGTGATAAGTTGGAACAGCGTTATGAGAAACAAGAAATGTGTACGTTTATCGGCGTGACTGGTCAGCAGAAAATTCGACATAAGCATGTGTTAGTTGTTGGGGCGGGTGCTTTAGGTAGTGCAAGTGCAGAAATGCTTGTACGCGCAGGGGTTGGGGCATTAACGATTATTGATCGTGATTATGTGGAGTGGAGTAATTTGCAACGACAGCAATTATATACAGAAGCAGATGCCATAGAGGCGATGCCAAAAGCGATTGCGGCAAAAAAGCGACTGCAAACGATAAACCGTGATGTTCATATTGAAGCGTATGTAATGGATGCAACACCTGCATTACTGGAGCAATTACTCGAAGGTGTGGACGTTATAATAGATGCCACTGATAACTTTGAAATTCGCTTTATTTTAAATGATTTATCTCAAAAAAATAGCATTCCGTTTATTTTTGCCGCGTGTGTAGGGAGTTTTGGCTCGACGTTTACGTTTATCCCACACAAGACGCCTTGTTTACACTGCCTATTAAAGAAAGTGCCTGTAACGGGAGCGACTTGTGATAGTGAGGGGATTATGAATTCGATTATTCAGCTAATTGCTTCGTATCAAGTGGCCGAATGTATGAAGCTATTAGTGGAAGATAGTGAAGCGTTACGCGATACATATGTGTCCGTAGATTTATGGCGCAACCAGCATTATGCCTTTCGAGTAGAGAAAGCGAAGGATGCTAACTGTCTTTCTTGTGGACCACACGCCACGTATCCATACTTACAATATGAAGCACAGACGAAAGTCGCGGTTTTATGTGGAAGAAATACAGTGCAACTGCGTCCGCCATACTTACAATCGATGAAGTGGGAAACGCTAGAAAATAAATTAAATAGCAAAGGTAATCTAAAGAGTAATCCATTTTTGCTGTCATGTGAAATAGCGCCTTACAGACTTGTCTTTTTTAGGGATGGACGCGTATTTGTTCATGGTACGAGCGATATTTTAACGGCTAAAAAATTATATTATAGCTTAATAGGATAGAGAGGTGAATGGATTTGCTACAACAACGAACTGCTATATCAGTTGGTGAAGCAATTAAAAAAGTAATGACGGATGATATAAGTCAGCCAGTTGAAACGGTCGAATTAATACACAGTGTGAATCGTTTTTTAGCAGAGGATTTAATCGTGCAACATCCTGTGCCGGCTTTTGATCGATCGTTATATGATGGTTATGCGATACGAGCACAAGATACGTATGCAGCATCGACAGAAAATCCAGTACTATTTGACGTCATTGGCGAAATAGGGGCAGGCTCAGTATTTTCTGCGACAGTTCATTCGGGTCAAGTGGTACGTATTATGACAGGGGCAGAAATGCCAGCAACTTGTAATGCAGTCATTATGCTTGAGGATGTAACAGAATATACGAGTGACGGCACGCTGAAAATTGCTATTTCGCAAAAGGTAATAACTGGCGAGCGAGTATTTGCGAAAGGCTCAGAATTAACAGAAGGTACATGTATCGTTGCGAAAGGGACACAAATTACACCGGGTGTTACCGGGTTACTTGCTACATTTGGTGTTCATCAGGTGAAGGTGAAGAAAAAGCCACTTGTCGGTGTGTTAGCTACAGGAAGCGAGCTACTTGAAATTGATGAGCCGTTAACACAAGGGAAAATTCGAAATAGTAATGCGTATATGCTGCTGTCGCAAGTAGAACAAGCGGGTGGTGAGGCGTTGTACTTTGGAAAATTAGAAGATGATGTAGAAAAAAGTGTGCAAATGATGCAAGAGGCGTTACAGCATGTAGATGTATTAATTACAACAGGTGGTGTGTCGGTCGGAGATTATGATTATATACCAGCTGTTTATTCGCGGTTAGGTGCGGACGTATTATTTAATAAAATTGCAATGCGACCAGGAAGTGTGACGACTGTTGCAAAACGTGAAAATCAATATTTAATCGGTCTTTCGGGTAATCCTTCTGCTTGCTTTATCGGTTTTGAATTATTGGTACGTCCGTTAATACAAAAACGATTAGGAAGTACGAGCCCACACTTACTAGCAGCTAAAGCCATTTTACGTGAAGCTTTTCCAAAGCCGAATAACTTTACACAAATAGTGCGAATGACGTTTACATTTGAGCAAGGACAACTGGTTGTTGCTTCGAACGGTTTAAATATGTCAGGTTCAGTGACATCTATTGCTGGCGCGGAGGCACTTGCGATTTTACGACCGACAACAACCGGCTACAATCGAGGCGAAGTGGTCGATGTACTTTTATTAGCCTTACAGAAAGGACAGCAACATAGTGTGTTTGGAGGGGATGACGGTGCGTAATGATTTATTTCAAATAGTAGAAGAGCCAATTATTGTGGATGATGTAATTCAAAAGGTAGCTTCTAGAAATGCAGGGGCCACTGTTGCTTTTCTTGGGACAGTAAGAGAACTGACGCAAGGTAAACGTACATTATCACTTGAATACCAAGCTTACGCACCAATGGCTGAGGGCAAATTATTTGAAATTGGTGAAGAAATACAAGTGAAGTGGCCACAGCTACAGGTGGCGATTACACATCGCATTGGACGTTTGGAAATTTCAGATATTGCGGTAGTCATCGCGGTGTCTTCACCTCATCGAAAAGCAGCATATGAGGCTAATGAGTATGCGATTGAGCGCATTAAAGAAATTGTCCCGATATGGAAAAAGGAGTTTTGGGAAGACGGTTCAAAATGGATTGACAATCAACTTGAAACACGATCATTTGAGTAAAGAGGGGTGCGTATGATAACTATATTATTTTTTGCCCAGCTACAAGAGGAGATTGGCCCGTCACTTCAGTATGACTGTCCACAATGTTCAGTAAAGGAAGTGAAGGAATATGTTCTACATTGTTATCCACATGTCTTGCTCGATTCTACAATGGTCGCGATTAACGAGCAATTTGCTTCAGTAGACGATCTCGTAAAAGCAGGAGACGTCATTGCATTTTTGCCACCAGTAAGTGGGGGGTGATGTTATGAGTGTAGTAGCGCATAAAAAAGAGTCGATTTGTGTAAGCGTAATGGTCGTAACGATTAGCGATACACGCACAAAGGAAACGGATAAAAGTGGTCAAAAGATGCTTGAATTGCTTGAGCAGCGACATCAAGTTGTCGCGTACGAGATTGTAAAAGATGATGAGCAAGCGATTGAACACGTAGTACGACAAGGCTGTAAAGATCCCCATGTTCAAGTAATTTTAATGAACGGCGGAACGGGTATAGCGAAACGAGATAGAACATTTGATATTTTACAGGGGCAAATTGAAAGGCCTATACCTGGCTTTGGGGAGCTTTTTCGCATGCTAAGTTATGAAGAGATTGGGTCTGCGGCGATGCTTTCGAGAGCGAGCGCCGGCATTATTCAAGAAACGGTTATTTTTTCAATACCAGGCGCTACCAATGCAGTTTCGTTAGCTATGGAAAAGTTAATTTTGCCAGAGTTGTCTCATATCGTACGGGAAATGAATAAAGTTACATAATAAAGTGAAAGTCCAATCGTACAGATAAATTACTGCGCGTTAATGCGGGATAAAAAAGTGCCACCTACTGAAATAGGTGGCATGCATGTAATTTACCGCCTGTAATCACCGTTTTTACCGCCTGTTTTTTCCATAAGCATTGTAGGGCCGATTATCATATTTTTGTCTGCGGCTTTACACATATCGTAAATTGTTAATGCAGCAATTGAGACAGCTGTTAGTGCCTCCATTTCAACTCCTGTAGGTCCTTTCGTTTTTACTTCTGCCTCGATTAAAATTTCATAGCGTTCCTTATCTAAACACCATTCAAATGTAATATTGACGGCCGACAATGCCAACGGATGACACATCGGGATGATTGTTGACGTTTGTTTTGCGCTCATAATACCGGCGACTTGTGCAACGGCGAAGACATCCCCTTTTTTATTTGTGCCTTCTTTAATCTCTTCGTAAATAGCTTTATTGACAATGATGGATGATTTTGCGATTGCAACTCGGACTGTGTCATTTTTTTGTGAGACATCGACCATTCGTGCGCGCCCTTGTTCGTTAAAATGCGTTAGTTTTGTCATGTAATGAGCCCCTTTTTAAACAAAATAATGAGTAAATCATTTTAGAATTTCATATGAAAAGTGATAGAAGCATAAAGGTTATGTTATAAATTGTAACATGAATTAGGGTTTTCTTTTAATTTATTTTAAATATTTTGAATTTTCCACTAATTCAATGGTGACATTTCATATTTTCATTGATAACATGTAAGAAGATGTAACAACGAATGGATCAACCTCACATTTTTTACTCCGATTTACTTTTGAACCTAACGCACTAAAAAAAATCGTGAAGGGGGATTGTAAATGAACAATCAAAACAATCCGTTACAGGTGCCAGAAGTTTGGATGCCTACTAGCGTGGAAGCAGCAATTTCTATAAAAAAGCAATTCGGTCAACACTCCACATACGTTGCAGGTGCTACACTGCTTCAACTTCGATGGCAAAGCGCTCAAGCGATGCCACAACATCATATCAATTTAGAAAAAATTTCAGAATTACAACAATTTAAGTTTGAGGGAAATAGCTTAATGATTGGTGCATTAACTAAATTAAGCGCCTTACGATTTGACCCAGCATTAAAAAATACGTTTCCCGCTATATCAGAGGCAATTAAATCAATTGCTGCCCCAGCCGTTCGAAATCGAGGAACAGTTGGTGGAAATATAATGGGTGGGGAAGGTGATTTAATCCCTTTATTTATAGCTTTGCAAGCGGAAATGACCTTTCTCCAAGGTGATAGCTTCAAAACAATTTCAATGGCAGATTGGCTAGAAAACAGTCATGGGCAAGATGATCTTTTAGTGAACATTGCTATTCCAGCGCAATCATCTAATAATTGCCATACTTTTTATAAAAAAATTGGTAGAAGAGAAACGTTTACGGCAGCGATTGTTACAGTTTCCGGAAAAGTAAGCATGTCTGAATCACAGTCAATTACCGAAGTGTGTTTAGCAATCGGTGGTGGTAGCAATAAACCGTGTCGATTAGCTAAAACTGAACAATACGTAACAGGTAAAACAAAAGAGCAAATTGAATGGACAGTAGTTTATAAAAACATTCTAGAAGAATATTGTCCGGAAACAGATGCTTTTGTGACGAGCAACTATAAGAAAAAAGTGGCTGCTAATCTTATCGTTTCAGAGGTTCAACGTTTAATGAATACGCCAGTAGAGAGAGAGGAGCTTGTGTATGAGAGGTAATATGCAAGAGGTAGAAGGGCGCATTCGACCAGATGGCTTGGAAAAAGTAACAGGTGCATTGAAATATTTAACTGATTTATCGTTTAATGGAATGCTTTACGGCAAAGTTCTTCGAAGTCCGTATCCACATGCGAAAATAATTTCGATACGAACTGACAAGGCGAAGCAATTAGCCGGTGTAAAAGCTGTTATTACACATGAGGATGTTCCTGGCTTGAACGGCTTTGGTCTCATTTTTCCTGACCAGCCTGTATTTTGTAATGAGCGTGTACGCTACACAGGCGATGCAGTGGCGGCAGTGGCAGCAGACTCAATTGAAATAGCTGAAGAGGCCTTGCGATATATCGAAGTGGAGTATGAGCCATTACCGGTGTTGGATAGTCCAACAAAAGCTTTACAGCCAGATGCAATTAAATTACATGTAAAAGGTAATATTTTGCATCAGGCTTCATATAAGAATGGAAATGTAGAAGAAGCATTCAAGCAATGTGTATATGTAGTGGAGGAAACATACGAGCTACCACGACAAATGCATGGCTATATGGAAACAGAAGGTGGCGTAATCGTACCAGAAGAGGATGGCCATATAACAGTGTATGCAGGCACACAGCACGGTTTTAAAGATCGTTTCCAGCTATCGAGAATTTTAGATTTACCGGAAACGATGATTCGTGTTATTTCAAGTCCTATGGGGGGTTCTTTTGGAGGAAAGGATGAATTAAATATCCAGCCATATGGAGCGCTTCTTGCTTTAGCAACGGGCTGCCCTGTAAAAATTCATAATACAAGACCTGAATCTGTTCGAGCGGGATTAAAAAGACATCCAATGACAATAAAAGCAAAGACAGGTACGGATATACATGGCAATATTTTAGCGCATCAAGTAAATATTATTGCTGATAAAGGGGCGTATGCAACATTAGGACCGGCTGTTGTAGACTTTTCTATAGAACATGCAGCAGGTCCATATATTATTCCGAATATCGAAACGGAAGGGATTTCTGTCTTTACGAATAACGGGATGTCCGGGGAGTTTCGAGGCTTCGGTGGCAATCAAATTACCTTTGCATTAGAAGGGCAAATTGATCGTTTAGCCTATTTGCTAAAGATGGATCCAATCGAATTTCGTAGAAGAAATTTAAGAAAGGTGACAGATTTAGGCCCAGTTGGTCAACAAATCGCGCCAACAAACGGGGCTTCACTCGTTTTAGAAGGAGTGAGCACACTAATAAAAGAGCCGACAAAACAAGCTATGCAGCAGCCTTGGATTCGAAAAGGGACTGGTATTGCTATTGCGATGCATGGTGGTGGACTTGGCTTTGATCGATTAGATCATACCGGTGGGCGATTATCGTTGACTAAGAAAGGGGAAATTGAAATTTCTTTCGGTTTTGAGGAATGCGGGCAAGGTTTACTTTCTGTTATCGAAAATTTAACAGTGTCAGAACTTGGTTGTAGCAAGGAAGACATTAGTATTGTCATAGGTGATACAGACCGCGTGCCCGTTTCTGGTTCTTCCACTGCTTCACGCGGAACGAGTATGGTATGGCATTCCTTGCAACGTATGAAGGGACCTTTTAAAAAGAAGATTTTTGAGCATGTAGCAAAGGTGCTGAACTTGCGAGAAGAGGAATTAACGCTAGGTACAGCAGGTATTTGGCATAAAGATAAACATGATGGGCCATGCATGACGTATCAACAATGTGCTGAGCAATTACAAGAGCCGCACACTATTACGACAAGCTTTGATTTCCCAACTACGCCTGAGTCAATTCCTGGTGGACACTTCTTATATTCGTTTGGTAGCGTTAAAGTCGAAGTCGAGGTCGATGTGTTAACAGGCAAAGTAAAGGTGACAGCTATCGACCATGTGATTTCTGCTGGTCCGGTTGTCAGTCCAAGTGGCTTCGTCGGACAAATTGAAGGTGGTGGCGTTATGTCATTAGGCTACACGCTAACTGAAGAAGCCAAAATGATAGATTCGAAATATGTAACAGAAAATTTCGATACCTATTTAATGCCGAATACGGTAGATGTTCCATTTGAAACGAAGGTGTATGCGATAGAGGAGTTAGTCGAAGGCGATGAATACGGGCCTAGAGGTGTTGGAGAAATAGGCACGATTGCAATCATTCCAGCCATTGTAAAAGCGGTTCACGATGCAACGGGTTGTTGGGTTAAAAAGCTCCCGATATCAGCTGAGGAATTACTTGAGGAAATGGAACAAAGGGGGATGTTTGAATGGGCGTAAATCAAGATGTAGTTTCAGAACTAGTAGCATTAAACGATGAAAATCTTATGACATTAACAGTTACTATCAATAACGAAAACATTGAAATGCAAGTGCCACCAGCCCAGACTCTTTCAGTTATTTTACGAGATTATTTACAGCTAACAGGTACGAAGGTGTCTTGTGGTATTGGCAGATGTGGAGCGTGTTCGATTTTAGTGGACGGTGATTTAGTTAATTCTTGTTTAATGATGGCTTACCAAGCTAATGGCAAAAATATTACAACGATTGAAGGATTAAAGAAAATCTCATTAGACGAAGTACAGGAAGCATTTTTAAAGGAAGGTGGCTTTCAATGTGGTTACTGTACATCTGGAATGGTGATGGCTGTGAAAACATTGCTAGATAGAAATCCGAATCCGCAAGAAATTGACATTAAAGAGGCGTTAGCGGGCAATTTATGTCGTTGCACTGGCTATGGTGGTATATTGCGAGCGGTACAATATTTAATCAAACAAAAGAATCATTGAAAGAGGGGATAGCAGTTGGAACAATCAGCTTATGCAATTAATATGCAAAAAATTGTGAAAAAGTTGGGTTAGTAGAAGGTATGGTGGATTTGCACTATTCTGAAAAATCTTCCAAAAGATGTTCGAGCGAAAGTAGAAGAAGTTAAACAGGTTCTACGTCAAATGTTGGGGTGTATCTGAAATTAGTCATTAACTTCAGTACACCCTTTCTACGAAAGGCGTTGATTGGAGCTCCGTGGGCCCGAAGGCCAGCAGGATGCTGGGTCATGGAAGCGTTGCGCTCACGACGAGCGCGCTCTTAGCTTCCCTACCTTAGTTCTGGGGGCACGGCTCCAACTAACTAATTCCCTGCCTTTACGGAGGCAGAAAATTAGTGGATTTTCCGCACGTGCTGATCCCCTGGAAGTCGCGGGCCCCCTCCGCCCCAATCAACGAGCACTATCCAAGGTGATTCGCACGCGTTTTATATACTCTACTTAATAAAATCTTGCTTTAAAATGCTCATGCTTTCTAAATCCATATGCATTCCTTTTAATTACCTTTGAAGTATTATTAATTCCTTCTAAAAATCCTTTAACTAAAAAAGAACAAGTTTGTCCCACTTGTGGAATTGAAACTAGAAAGTGCACGATTACCAAGTATATAAAAAAGTGTGATTTTGTGCCTTTTTTTATGCCTTGAATTGTCAAATTAAACGCAACACCTTGTTAAAGAAGAGCTCATAAGGTGTTTTCCAACCTAAGCACTTACGAGGACGCTTATTTAATTTTTCAATACACGTATCAATGTATTGTTTAGAACAGGCTGTTAGATCTTCTGCTTTTGGAAAATACTCTCTAAGTAGACCGTTTGTATTTTCATTTGTCCCTCGTTGCCATGGGGCATGTGGATCAGCGAAATAAAATG
>JAZLIT010000120.1:0-27282 GCA_045617525.1 Solibacillus sp.
AAAATTCTTAATTGGGATCACAATGGCTTTTGGTTATTTTATCGTCGATTATGAATTTAGTTGGAGGTTTTCTAGATGAAGCGATTAGAACGTCAGCTGCGATGGCAATTTCGTGATCCAATTGGCGGATACTATATGAAGGGCGTACCGATATAGGCCACGCTATCATTTGGTACTTCTAACAGCCCATTTTTCTCATACTTATCGTAAAGGGCAGTTAACGTCTGCACATATTCTTCAAACTGCGGATCGCCATCTTTTAATGAATAGGAGGCGGATAATGCACGTTGCAAAAACGTCTCTTTTGAAAAGAAAAGAGGGTTCGGAAACTTTTCAATTACATAATCATGATGGAAAAACGTTGTGATATTTGCGTCGTCTTGCTGTATACCTCCGCTAAAACCGTAAAAATTCGAGCAATACTTTTGGAAAATCTCATAGGTTTCTTTATTAACTGGAGCGTTTTCATCACGCATATTCCAAATTAAAAAGACTTTACCATTTGCCTTTAAAATACGCGCACATTCTTTTTGAAATAATGCTGCATCAAACCAGTGAAATGCTTGTGCAACTGTAATTACATCAATGGATTGATCAGAAAGTGTCGTAGCCACATCCGTTCCATTAACAATTTGAATAGTGTCGTAATCCTGAAGTGCTTGCTGCGCGATACTACGCATAGCATCATTTGGCTCTACAGCAATTAAACGACTCCCCTTTTGCAATAATTGCTTCGTGAGCTTGCCTGTTCCTGCACCAATATCAGCAATAATCGACTGGGAATTTAAATTATAGTTATGATAAAGAAAATCTATCAATTCCTGAGCATACGAAGGACGACCTACCTCATAATGCTTCGCTTTCTCTGTAAATTTTTCGGTATTTTTCATATCTAACTCAGCTCCGTTCTATTGACGAAAAATAAACGCCTTAAAAAGCATTCAAATCGTATATTCCATTCGGTATTATATGGAATATTATAACAGTTTATTAAATGAATAAAAAAAGATTTCTGGTGCAAATACAATTATTTGAACGCTTTACGAAAGCCTCTTGGACTGACAAATTCAGGAGCAACTCTTTTGCAAATCTACCCGTAATTTTGGGTAGTAATTTTTTGGTTAAATGTGTAACATATAATTGACAAAGTTAAATTATATGTTACAATTTCGTTATTAGGTAATATTTACCTTTACTCAACTGGAGCAAAATGACATCATGTTTTTTGAACGGAGGATTTTAGTTGAAAGAAATTCAAATAAAGAACAATGTAAAAATCCGGCGTATTGAATTCGGAAATTTAACACAAGGGGATTTGGCCAAGCAAATCGGGGTCACTAGACAAACAATGAATTTAATCGAGTCACAAAAGTATAATCCAACGATCAAAGTATGTTTATTAATTGCAGCTGCACTTGATACGTCAATTGAAAAGCTATTTTGGATGGAGGGGGAGCTATGAGTAAGTTATTCACTTATGTACCTATTTTCTGTTTTCTAATTGTACTTTATTTTGTTGAACATTCTCTCACGAAAGGGGTGCTTCTAGCAGGCGTTATATGCTTAATTGTATTTGCGAAAATTAAGCGTAGTCAATTGCAAAAAGATGATATTGAGTATGATGATCGAGTAAATGCAAATATTTCAAAATGGTCTTTACGAATAGTATTCTTATTAAATGCATGCCTTATTTTAATTTTATTTATCGATAAACAAGATATTGTAACGCTAAAAATGAGTATCGATATGATTTTGATCTATTTATTAATTACACTTTGCATTCCTTTTTATATTGTTCCAACAATACTTAAGCGTTATTAGGAGGACTAACAATGGAATTAAATTTACTAATTATTGGGCTTGTATTTTTATTGATTGGTTTTTTAGTAGGGGTAAAAAAATACACGTGGTTACTTGCTGGTTATAATGAAAAAAGAGTAGAAGATAAAGAAAAATTAGCACGCTTAGTAGGAGGCACTTTTGCTTTAGTAGGCGTGGGACTACTTATTTGCGGATTCATCGGTTTAAAAGAGGTTGAAACAATCATGATGGTAGCAGTGGGAATAATTGTACTTGAAGTTGTCTATGTAAATGTGAAATTGGTTGAGTAAATGATTTTATAATAGAAGTGGTTTTGAACGTGCTGCACACACTGACTTTTCGATCAGTGTGTGCAGCTTTTTATGTCCCAAAATGTAGCTTTGGAATACTTTCATTTATGTTCAATAATTAATTGATCCCAAATTGCATTCCATTTCTTACTTTGTATTCTTTCTGTATAAATTGAATGTAGTTTTAAGCCGTTTTTGTAAGGGGGAGTAGGGTTAACTCGTCCTTCAAATAAATCCTGCAAGCCGTAGGGAGCCATAATTTCTAACGTATTGTTTTTTAAACGGACCGCTATTGCAGTTGGCGTTTCAGGAAAAAAGGCAACACCATCAAAGGATGATAAGTAGCGGGGAACGCCGTTTTTAATGTGCATTCTTGCTTGATTTTTTACTGACCAAGGCTGATTCGGCATTAATTCTTTCAATTTGGACTCTAATTTTTTCTCAGTATGTAATGAAATATCTACTTCATCAAAGTAAATGACATCAATATCATTAATAGCAGTTTTGATGTTATGTATATGATCCCAAACTTTATTTCTAATGACGCCAGCTGCCACCCAACAATCATTTAAATGCAATGATTCCACTGTTTCTAAGATAGAAGATAAGAACTGATCCGTTTCTATAAGGTAAATTAATTTCGATTCAAAATCCATTAAATCAAGCCCTTTCCTAATACTGTTAATTTTATTTTACAATAAATAGGGATTATAAAGGACTTATAATTGAAATTGATGAATACTTGGAATAGAGATTATTAACTTTCAAAAGGAGGTCCATTTTATGCAGATTCGTGCGATGAAAACAGAGGATGTTAATCATATTGAAGAGCTAATGAAACAGTTAGGTTACCCATGTTCGGTAGCGCAACTGCAAATGAGGTTTCATAAACTTTTAAATGCTCCAGGTTATCAAACATTTGTGGCTGAAATAGAAGGGGATATCGTTGGGCTAATAGGCATGGCTAAACAAATTGCCTATGAGTTTGATGATTCTTATGTTCGAGTACTAGCTTTAGTCGTTCACGAGGATTACCGTAGAAGGAATATCGGACAAAATCTGATGGTAGCCGCTGAAAACTGGGCGATAGAAAATGATTGTAAAGTAGTTACATTAAATAGTGGAAATAGAGAAGAAAGGGAAGCTGCACATAAATTTTATGAGAATTTAGGTTATTTAGAAAAGAGCACAGGATTTTTAAAAAGTCTAAAATATCATCTCATATTTTGATTCTATGCGGGATTAGGCGCAAAAGTTAAATTACGCCTAATTGATCAATTTAAAGCTATCAAATCGAAGTGGAGAATAGCGAAATCAAAAATCCGCATTGTTTAGCTTCTTCGTATTTAGATTCTTTGGTCGGAAATTGTAGCGTTGCTATTGGTTGTACTTAATAGTGTTACATTATCATATGGTGGGCCAGTCGTTGTTCCTGCTAATAGGACAATATCAAATTCGTTTGATGGTATTCCCCATGAGTTTCCTTCAATGACGATTAATGCACCATCGATTAATATGGTATTTTTTGTGTTATAAATAACATTCTCAGCGATCATACCCGTAACATTTGAATTAATATAGAGGCCTGTTCTTAATGAATACATTGTATTATTCGACACGAGTAAGTTTGGAATGTTACCTTGCGATACAATGGCTCGGTTTACTATCCAATTACTCATTGGCAGTTGTTGTTCAGGTCCAAATATAGTATTTCCAATGATGCGTGTGTTTCCTCCAGCAACTTGAATAAACTCAGCTGTATATGGAATGTCGCTTGTTATTGTTAGTCCTTCAACTGTTACATTAGATGCTGTAATTAACAGCGGAATAAGATTCGCTTGTAGTAGCAGAATCGTTCCTGGTTCGCCTTTTAAGGTTATGCCTTCTGTAGTGACATTAATTTGAGAAGTAATTGGGTAGGTACCAGCCAAAATATTAATTGTACCATTAGGGCTAACGGCAGCTAGACCTTCTTCAATTGTGCCAAAAGGATCTAATAAACTACCATCTCCACTAGCCCCTTGTTGAACATATAAATTTGAAGGGGTAACTAATTCATTAATGGCAGTATCTAATGCATTTTGTACATCTTGTACTGTTAAATAGCCTGTGACTGGACGGTTATTTAAGGCAGTAGTTGCTACTTCTAATTGTTGATCGACAGTAAGCGTATTGTAAATGCTTAAATCAATTCCCAGACTTGGATTTTCCAACGCTAATTGCATTTCACTAGGTGATTGTGCAGCGTTGAATGCATCTAGAGAGGGATTAGCTGGATTACTACCCGTTAATACATAGTCTGTATTGATTTCTGTAATGGTCAATACACTATTTGTGTTTAATAACGTATCTAACTCGGTTTGTAGTGCAGTGATGAATTGGACTTTACTATATAAATCGACTCCAAAAATGGTATAGAAGATAATCCCATTTAAAAAAGGATTTGTATCTCCGTAACTAACGGTTTTCGTCTCGCCTGGTAATAACTCGAATGTTACGGTCTCACTATTAAGGTAAGGACTATCTCCCTGCCGTACACAAATCGTCATTTGTAATGTAGCACCACTATCATTAACAAATGTCTTTTCAGCCATGTTTTCACCTCCCGTCATAAGTGATTTGAAAGATGATAATATCTTCCTCTCGTTATGGTATGCAGGAGATGAAAGTGTTAAGGGGCAATTTTCTATATTTAAAATTGGCTTAAGTCCTATTCTTTATTTAGTAATATTTTTGCAACATCAATAAATTGTTGCAAATCAGCATTATTTTCTGTAGTAAGTGGGTTTTGAATATAAGTAAATGGGTCTTGAATTGAAATTAGGTAATTTTCTGTATCATCCTTTTGCACAAATAGTAATTTTTTTTGCTCTTCACTATAATAAACATCTGTTCCTATATCGCTTTCCAGTTCGATAAAGCTAGATAAATCTTCATTTGTTTTGATTCGATTATTTATTGAAGAAATATTTATATCAAAATAACGGAGGTCAGGAAAATTATTTACTTCGTACGAAAGTGAAATCGAACTAATTTCCTGCAGTAAATCGCCTTCAAGCACACCATAATGTCGATTAAGCTGCTTTGCCTGTAATTGAAGCTTTTCTGTAATTTCCATCATTTCTTCATAAGATATTTCTGGTATTTTATATGACATCATTCCACTTTTTAAATTATATTCATCAAGTAATTGATTCGGTATATTTAGGTTCTTTGCAAAAAAAACTGGGATTTCATCTACATTTTTAAACGGTTGATTATTAGATAAACCAAATAAATCTATGATTCCTGTTTTTTCGTATTCTTCAACATCTAAAAAACGGAGAAACTTTCCCTTTGGTAATTGTTTCTTTAACCTCTCTATTAATCGTGCATTTTTTCTACTAACTTCATCAGCGGCATGATGGGGTTGCATTTCTTGTTCTGTCATTGTTTCCACTTCAATTATTGAACCAGGATCATTCTTAAAGAAAGTGAGTCCTGAGAATTCCATCGCACCAACTGCAGCAACTGATAAGAACAAGCACATACTTATAACCGCTATAACGGATATACGCTTTGCTTTGTGCTTTGGATGAGAAGTTAAACTTTGAATGATTTGCTGTTTATTAATAGAACGAATTTGAATATGCTCATTCTTTAGTCTTTTTTCGAACTCATCAAAATCCTTTATCTTTTCCATGTTTACACTCCATTCCTACAGTATTTTTTTTATTTTTGATTTTAAACGTTCGAATCTTTTTCGAATTGTTGAGGCGGGCTTTTCAAAAATAAGTGCAATCTCTTCAAAACTATAGTCTTCAACAATTCGCAATACAATTAATGCTCTTTCTTCAGGCTTTAAACGTGTTAAAATATATTGCAGTTCTTCATCACATTCACTTGCAATAGCTATAGAGGCGTTTTGATTTTCGATAAATGGTATAAATGCTAATAATTTTGTTCTTTTAATTTTATTCATACAATGGAAATAAGAAACTTTATAAAGCCAAGCATTTTGGTTTTCGATGGTGGTAAATTGTCCATTTTTAATAGCTTTTAAAAAAACCTCTTGTACAGCATCTTCAGCGTCATGGGCATTTCTTAAAATGCTAAAACAGTATTTATAAATTTTGTCATAGTATATTTCTATAAGTGCATCAATTTCATCTGTTTTTGTGCTCGTAGAATATAATGTCATTATTTTTTGCTGCATTTTATTCACCCCTTTCAACTATATACAACAATTTACAAATAGGGAATGTGACATCTAATTGTAAAAATTAAAAAAATCTTAGGTCCACCCGCTATTACTATAGAAAAAAGCGATTACGTGAACGGAAATCAGTTCACGTAATCGCTTAATTTTTGTGGACTCTTTCAGTGCCCACTGGATAGATGGTGCGTTTACATTCTAATTAGGAAGTGAATTGTTAGCTTGGTAGGGGGGAATCCGCCAAATTTGTGTCTGAATCCGCCAAAGCTTAAGAGTAATCCGCCAAAATGCAAAAGAATGTTATTTTTCGCATTGTTTTTAATAAAAATCGACAAAACTGCAAATCAAACCATCCCTATTTCAATACCTCCTAAAATCAGGGGTGTTAAGGCAAAGTTTAAATTAAATTTGCCTTTTCGAGCATGGTTTTTATTTCATCTTTCGTCAACAGTTGACCCGTACTGTTTTCTGAAAGAGGAGGTAAGGAAGATTCGGAAGGGGTAATGAGTATCAGTTCTTCATCTAGTATGAATGCCGAGGATTTCTCGCCTTCAGCAATTAGGACTTCCTCTAGTTTTTCCCCTGGGCGTATACCCGTTTCAATAATTTTCACATCTTCCTTCATGGAATGCTCGATTAATACTTCAGCTAAATCAATAATGCGAAAAGCATCCATATTCATTACATAGATTTCGCCACTTTTCGAAATTTGAGTAGCTTTTAGCAGAAGCGTAATTGCTTCCTCAAGCGAAATAAAATAACGTACCATCCGCTTATCTGTAATTTTCACATCTTCTAAATCTTCAATTTGCTTTTGGAATATTGGGAGGACACTTCCACTACTGCCTAAAACATTACCACCTCTAACGCACACAAATTCCGTTGTTGAGGTTTGCTTGCTGGCATGGGAAATTAATTTCTCTCCTAGAGCTTTGGTCATTCCGTACGTATTGGCTGGATCCGCCGCTTTATCTGTTGATACGTAAATGACTTTTTTTACGCCATTCTCAATCGCTGCATTGATGACATTTTGTGTACCCATGATATTCGTTTTAATTGATTCTACCGGATTCTCTTCGCAAACAGGGACATGTTTTAGTGCTGCTAAGTGAAATATATAATCAACATTCATCGTTGCAGTCAATAGCGCTTCTTTATCCCGGATATCGCCGATAAAATAAAGTAGTCGTTCATCGCTCAAATGTCTTCTCGACTCTACTTGACTCTTTTCATTTCTAGAATAGATAATCACTTTTTTTGGGTGGAATGTGAGTAGTCGCCTAATTAACTCGCCCCCCCAAGATCCGGTCCCTCCTGTCACTAATATCGTTGCATCCTTGTACATTTTAAGTTCCTCCTAGATGACAATAACTCGTATTCATGATGATTATTTCAGGGTAATGCCTTGAAGTAGTTGTTCCCAAAGCTGATGGTTGCCCTCCCAAGGATCGTCTTTAGGGAAGGAAACTGCATATACATGTTTAAGTGGCCAATTTTTCTCGACAATTCCAGTCACTTCTTCATGATTAATTACTAAAATACTAAAATCATTTTTGACTAAATCTCGCAAAATAGTTTGTAGTTCGAGAACATCTTCAAAACTGCCTTCAGTTCTGACGAAGAGTATACGTTTAGAAGTCGCCATTTGATGTAGGCAGCGTTTTATCCTTCGATCATATTTTTCTATGACCTCAAAGTAAGAACCTAAATGAGTTAATGAGTTTTTACCTACTTCGAAGTCATGATTAGACACAAAGTAATAATAATCATCTGAAACACAAATCATATCTTTTTCGGCTGGCCCTACAATCCTCAAATTTTCATATTTCATCAAATCTTTAAATCGATTACGTAACAATAGATTTACTTTTGACAAGTGAGGCGTAGCAACCCAGTCAAAAACACCAGAATACGTTCGAAGATTATGCTTTTTGAGTTGAATGGAAGTTAAGCATAAATCTCCTAAGCTAATTATTGCATCATAGTTTCCCATAATTTCGTGTCTATTCAGTCTTACACCCCCAAATTTTTATTTCGAATTCGCTAAAAAAACAGAACTCGTTACGCTCATTTAATGCCGATTTCTACTAGAGAAAAGGGCAGGAATACAGTTTGTCAAAAAAAACAACAAAAAAGTCCCGTTGTTAGTCCTAGATTGGACAACTAACGGGACATTTTATATAAAAAAGCAGAAATCTAGTTAATTGTGCAACTGATTATACTTTTCTTACATTAGTCGACTTTCTTATCCCAAAATTGAGGATAAAAATTCACGATTTCAAACACAATAGGGCTCCCAACCTGTATTTCAGACTCTTCTGGAACGGAAATGATTAAAGAACCGATTCCTTGTTCACCTGCAGTATAAGAAAAATTATCATCCATCTGTAATACACCGTTAATAAATACGTGGAAATAATTATTATTTATATTTAGTAGCGGTAATTCATCTACAGTTTCTCCAGCATCATTAAAAAAATCATTTACACCAATTTTATAAGTAGTTACCCCTTGAATAGTTTCTGGTACCTCATGGAAAAAGCGTAAAACGGATGGTGAGGTAGTAATATTTTGGGGCGTATTCATCGCAAGTTTAATAATTTTTAATGGCAAAAAAATCCCTCCTAGTTTTATTCCTAATCATCATATGTTTAGAGGAATGATGGAACCGTGACACTAAGGAAAAAATAAAGGTTTATGCCTAATTAACCATTTTGGGCAGTTCATCATATTTTAATAAGAAAATACTGTAATTAAAATAAAATTTTAGGAGGATTAATTTGGGAAGTAAGCGTAACATGAAAAGTTCACATACAGAGCCTCTTATACTCCCTTTTCCGTTTCTCCCAACACCAACTCATCATGAAAAGGTGCCAAAAAAAGTATCTATTACTGAATTTTACGCCGTATCTGATGGGAAGAAAAAAGTTTATACGGTTTTAGATAGCATTCAACATAATGGAGAACAAGCCATTAAAAATCCCAACGAAGTATCATTAATGAACCTTTTCATTAATGGTGTCCTCCAACCGAAAGAAAATTATGAAGTTAACAATGGAGAAATCATCTTAAAAACAATTGATGTTCCCGCTAAAGATTCCCCAGTAATTTTACAAATGATTACACTTTAATGATTAAAAGCTAATAGTCAATTGTCCAGATAAAATACAGAGCGTTTCATATTCTTATAGTATGTAAAAAGAATAAGGGAGAAATGCTATGAAAATTTTACTAGCTACTTATTGGAATATACCGCACCTTGGAGGGGTGTGGAACTATATGCAACAATTAAAGAAAAGCTTAGAGGGACATGGACATGAAGTAGATCTACTGGGCTTCGGGGAAGAAAATACGATTGTTCATATTATAAATAAAGGGAAAAGTGTAGATAAAAATAAAATTGTCGACCTTCTACAAGCTAAGATGCCCCCTGAACTCTATCCAACTCTTTATCTCAATAAACTGGTCGAATACACTGAATTTCAACGCTACTTTTTTGAACTGGCGGCGGTTTACTTAGGACTTGAAGAATATGACCTTATTCACACACAAGATGTCATTTCAACAGCATCTATTAATCGTGTACGCTCTCAGAATACGCCTCTTGTAGCAACGCTTCATGGTTCGGTGGCACATGAAATCAGTCATCAATTACAATCAATACACAAATCAACTACTTCTTATATGGCAAAGCAATATTACGATGAATTAGAACAACTTGGCGCAAGCTCTTCGGATTTAAGTATTGTGGCCAATCATTGGTTAGAAACAATTCTTGTTGAAGAATTTAACGTCCCGCAAAATCAACTCCGCGTACTTCATTATGGATTTGATACAGAAGAACTTATTAAACAAAAAGGTCGTCCAACGTTAATGGAACGTCCAAAAGATAAGAAAGTCATTCTCTTTGCTGGTAGACTAGTGGAATTAAAAGGGGTTCACTATCTTATTCAAGCTTTGGCAAAATTGAAAGCGGTACGCCAAGATTGGGTTTGTTGGATAGTTGGCGACGGAGAAATGAAAACAGAACTTAAATTATTAACAAAGTCATTAAAATTAGATGAGTATGTTTATTTTTTAGGTAGTCGTGATGATGTACCTGCCATTCTTACTAAAGCCCATATTTATGTCCACCCATCAGTGATTGAAAATCAACCATTATCATTGATTGAAGCCCAATTGTCAGGATTACCTTCCATTGTGAGTAATGTTGGAGGGTTACCTGAAATGGTGGAACATAATGTTACGGGTTTATTAGTGGAGCCAGAAGACGTTTATGGACTATTTTCCGGTTTAAATAGACTATTATCAGATAGCGTATTATCAAAAAACTTAGGAGATAATGCAAAAAAATGGGGAATGACACACTGGTCCTTAGAAGTGGGTGTTAGAAAGTTACTTGAACTTTATGAAGAGACTATCTCTATGAAGAAAGTAGGTAATAGCCATGAATAAAATCTTTTTAATAATAAAGGGATGGATAATTTCACAAATTACAAGATTTAAAAATTGGTGTGTTTCCTTATTTACCAAGGAAGTGCCAAATACTAAAAATGGGTTAATAACTACAGATGATGATTCAACACAAATGAATGAGTTTATCACTACAGATGATTCAACACAAATAGACTGGTTTCTACCGGAAGATGAATTTGAAAAAAGTCTCCTCCAGGTAAATAAAGAGATGGACATCAATACAGTTTTAATGGAAGATAGTGAATTTGATTTTACAGATACTTCCCAAGAAAATTCAGAACTGCAACCTATAGACATACCATTGCAACAACCAGAGTATCTACTATATGACGGAAAATACGATACCCTCTTTACTACAATAGAGATACCTGTCCCGATGTCTGTCGTTCACGAAGAAATATGGGATATTCTCCAAGAAAAAATGCCAGCCCATTACACAATACCTTCCCCTACATCAAAAAACCTTTATACAACAAATCAAGAAATATTTAAAGGAGCATGAACATGAAGGCAATTGTGACTGGAGGAGCTGGATTCATTGGTTCTCATTTAGTGGATGCTTTAATAGGAAAAGGAATCGAAGTATTTGTGATTGATAATTTAAGCTCTGGTAAATTAGCTAATTTACACCCAAAAGCAAAATGGTATTCGCTTGATATCAACAGTCCCGAAGTGAGGGATACGATAAAATCAATCAAACCGGATGCGTTATTCCATCTAGCAGCACAGGCAGATGTAGGTAAATCTATAGAAAATCCTGAAGAAGATGAACGGATTAATATTAACGGTACCATTAATCTCCTACAAGGTTGTGTGGATGCTTCTGTTAGGAAATTTATTTTTTCTTCTACTTCCGCCGTCTATGGAAATATCGAGCGTGAGGTTATTACAGAACAAGATCTTACGAATCCTACTTCTTTTTATGGCCTTTCAAAATTAACAGCAGAATCGTATATTAAACTATTTTCCACCCTCTATAATTTACCCTATACGATTTTACGATATGCCAACGTGTATGGCCCCCGTCAATTACCAAAAGGGGATGGCGGTGTTATCTCAGTGTTTCTTGAACGCTTAAAAAGAAGGGAACCTATCTATATTCATGGAGACGGAGAGCAAACACGAGACTTTATTTTTGTGAAAGATGTTGTCTCAGCGAACTTAGCATCATTTGAGCATACCGTCAATCAAACCCTTCATATTAGTACAGGTAAGCGTATTTCTATAAACGACTTACTCCAACATATCGCTGATATCCATAATCAACCCATTATAAAGACATTTACGACTGCACGAATAGGCGATATTCAGCATAGCTGTTTATCAAACGAACGGGCCAAAGAATATTTGCACTGGCAACCGACCTTCTCATTATCGGAGGGATTAAAAATTGCCTATGAAAGAAGTAACTAACCCTAAAGAAGAAAATTCCCCGCAAAGTATTCTTATTACAGGGGCGAACGGCTTTACAGGGCAACATGCCTGTACTTATTTTGCCACTGCTGGCTATACGGTATATGCAGTTGTACGAAAGCCTACAACATTTTCTCATGACAATATCCAAATGGTACTTTGCGATCTATCAGATTTGGAATCCATTAAAAGGGTCATCCAAACGACTCAACCAAATAATGTCCTCCATCTGGCGGGGCAAAATGCAGTTCAACTATCTTGGGAAAATCCCATCGATACCTTGGAGGCAAACGTCATGTATACAGCCTACCTTCTTGATGCGATACGTACCCAAACGAACAAGTGCCGTACGATAATTGCTGGTTCTATACTTCAATCAAATCCTACTGATCCTTCATCCTTTTTGCACCCTTATAGCTTAAGTAAAACGATGCAAACTTTATACGCTGAAGTGTATGCTGCGTTATTTGAACTCGATGTCATTATTGCAAAACCATCAAACTTAATTGGACCGGGTCATTCAACAGGTGTCTGTTCCATCCTTGCAAATAAAGTAGCAAAAATGGAACGAGGAAAAGAAGAGAAATTAATTGCTGTTTATAACTTACTAGTAGAACGTGATTTTCTTGATGTACGCGATGCTGTGAAAGCTTATGAAACGCTCCTTTTGAAGGGGAAATCAAAGAAAATATATGAAATCAACTCTGGAAAGACGAGAAGTCTATATGATGTGATTCATTTATTCAAACAACTCGCAACGGTGGATTTTGAGGTGAAAGCTAAAATAGAACAACGAGAAAAGCTGATAGAAATCAATTCACTTCCGCTGAAAAAAATTGGCTGGGAGCCTAAGATTTCATTTGAACAGTCATTAGCCGATATTCTTGAATACCAACGAAATAGTATTTAAGACAAAAGGCATCGATTTTATGCTCTCGATGCCTTTTATTTTATTCTACCTCACTAAATTTTGCGCGTTTTAAAATAAAGAAATTGCTAAGCATTGCGACTGCAGCGAGTAAAAAGATCCATGGAATAGGCAATGTTTCAGCCCAAATGCCGCCAATTAATAATCCAACTGGCAATGCAAGCTTCATAAGCATGGAGGATGTACCGGCAACCCGTCCGAGTAAATGGTTGGGCGTAGATTCTTGGCGGATCGCCAGGAAAATAATATTTGACATGGTTACTAAACACGTGCGGAAAGCCAATAATATGCCAAGTAGTATCCAGCTGTGTGCAAAATAAAATAGCACTAAAACGGCCACATCAATCAGTGGAAACGCTGCGTAAATTTGCCCTCGGCGGAATTTTTTACGGAGTGGACTTATTAATTTTGCCCCTAGAATGCCTCCTACTGCTGAAATCGTATACATAAAGCCCAGCTGTTCTTTTGAGTTACCAAGCACATCAAGCACGTAAAATGCTAAAACCCCAATGCATAGGCTCGTTCCGAAATTGGTAACTAATATCGTGATCGTTGGAGCGAAAACCTGCTTGTTCCCAATTAATTCACGTACACCCTCCTTCATATCCGCTATGATCGACTGTTTTACAGGGTGGTCAGGTGTAGCGGTCCGTTCGATTCGGTGTGAAAGCCCCCAGCAAAGCCCCATGCAGATTACATAAATAGCTAAAAAATGATCATACGACAACCACACTAATAACGCCCCGATTAATGAAGGGCCAACAATAGCGCTTAGTGTATAGATGAGTGAAAACTTTGACTGAATTTCCGTCATAGATGATTTATCAAATAATTGAGGTGTGATTGCGTTGGATGCATTCCCTACTGTATAGCTAACTGTCGATAATAAAAAGCCAAGTATGTACAATTGCCATAGCGCAGGTTCATTGGCTGTAATCGAAAACCACAGTAAAATGGCCAATATAAATTTAATCAAACCACCATATGTAAGCATTAAGTTCCGATTGAAGCGGTCTACAATTACACCTGCTAGCATACCTAATAGTACGTTTGGCAAAAATTCCATTACGCGCATCGTACTCATTGCAAGTGCAGATTTTGTCAGATCGTACAACATAAGCGGAATAATGAACGTGAAAATTGTTGAGCTAATAGCAGATAATACGGTAATACTGAATAAGTTCTGGAAATTTTTGTTCGCATATAAATTCATTTAATTCAACTCCTTGCTATAAAGCGTATAATAATAAAACAAGCACAAAAAGTGAGAAAATTAAAAATTTACTTCACCTTTTAGAAAGGCGGCAGACTATGTACTACGAATTAGCATTGCATCAGAAATTTTCAGAGGATGAAACAATTACAACATCTATTGAAGAATTAGCCACAATTTGGCAATGCTCAACTCGCTATGCAAAAACAGTGATCAATAGGTTACACGACGAGCAGGTTTTACAGTGGCAAGTTTTTCGAGGTCGCGGCAAAAAGCCACAGATCAAGTTAAGGCGTAGTAAGCTCGATGCTGTCTACGATATTTTCGATCATTTTTGGCAGCAGGAGCAGTTTGAAAGGGCTTATAGCTTACTTATTGACCAGCAATTAATGAATCATCCAACCATTGAAAGTTGGCTTCATGAGCGCTATGGTATTCAGCGAAATAAAGAGAATGAACACATTTTTCGAATGCCGTTTTATCCTGTAGAGCTAATGCTTGATCCACTTTTTGGGATTTCTCGACACGATGGTCATTTTGCCGATATGCTGCATGAACGACTGTTTACATACAATGCCGAAAAAAACACAGTCGAACCTAATTTAGTCTTCCATTATGAGACGGACGATTATCAAACTTGGCGTTTATTACTACGTAAAGACGTCTATTTTCATGATTTGACATTATTAACGGCCGATGTGGTGGCGCATTCTTTAAAAAGAACGATTCCCGTTACTGAATGGTTTTTCACTTATAAAGATATATCTGTAATCAATGATTTCGAACTTATTCTTACACTCGAAACGCCTTTTATGTTATTGCCTAATTGTTTAGCAGGCTATAGAACAAGTATTTTACCCATTGAGCATAAGCAAGGCACAATTGGGTGCGGGGCGTTTTTGCTCGTTACAAATACAGATGAAAAATTACAGTTGCAGGTTTTTTCGAAATATTTTAAGCAGCGACCGTGGATTGATGGCATTGAAATTTTTTATACACAAGATGTTGCGAATTTTGGCGTGTCTACAATACCCTTTGCCGATGATGTGGCTATGCGTACACTCATCACACAAGAACAAGGTGGGGACTATATTTCACTTAACGCACAAAAGGGTCCACTAGCAAATGCGGCTTATCGAGAAACTGTTTATAGCTTAATCGATGCTGCGAGCTTTACCCTGTTTGAAAGAGGGGAAACGATTGCATATAGCTGGATTTTTGGGGAGAAATTAATACCTACATTCAGTGAACGGTTAGTGGATGCCACGCAATTTCCTCCGTTAAAAATTGGTGTGCAGCAAATTAGAGCTGGCGTGAACCATGAACGAGAGGCACTAATTTTGCAGCAGATACTTGCAAATTACGGGATTGAAAGTACGCTACATATTTGTGATTTCAAGGAGAAGGTAATTGCACTGGAGCAGCAATATGATCTATTTGTTGGTGGTTCTGCACTAGGGGAGGATCTGTTATTATCGAGAGCCTATATCTACACTAGTGAGCCTAATACAATAGTTTGCATGGCGCCAAATCTTATTCAGCAGCAAGTGAAAACCCTTTATCAGCCTGTAGAGAATTTGTCACACATTGAAAATGTCCTACAACAAATTGACCAGCAACTACAACAGAGTTTTTGCTTAAAATTTTTAAATCACCGCATCCATACGCAATATGTGCGCCAAGATTTTTCGTATCAAAACATCCAGTTTGATAACCACGGCAGAATAGCGTATAAAGTGCTATTTGCATAATGGGGATATAGAAAAGATTGGTCCTTCATGTTTTGTGAAAAAATGTAGCGGAGAGCAAGGATAAATAGGAGGTTAATAATTCAGAATGTTATAATAAGTGTATTCTACTTTATGATGGGGAGGACGTTATGCAGCGACTTAAAAAGCATTTTCTACTAGACCCACTTGCAGGCCAAGAAATGCTTTATTGGAAGGCGAAGTATAAACTCGAACAGGTTGATTACATACAGCGTACAGTACGTGAGCAATACGGCATAAAAACGGAAAATGAGCTGCATAATCAGTTGTATTACGGTGATAATTTTGATGTGTTACGCCACTTAATAGAGGATTATCGCGGCAAAGTAAATTTAATTTATATCGATCCGCCATTTGAATCTCAGGCACTTTATCAGAAGAAAATTAAGCTAAAGGGTCCTCAGAAATCGCAAGAAGTTCTTTATGAAACGCAGTATAATGATTGCTGGACGGACGAGGGTTATTTGCAATTTATGTATGAGCGCCTTATTTTACTGCGCGAAATACTTGCGGAGGATGGCTCGATTTACGTGCATTGCGATTGGCATAAGGTGCATCATTTACGCCTAATGATGGATGAGATTTTTGGCGCAGAGCAGTTCCGCAATGAAATCATTTGGAAGCGTGGCACAGTAAAGGGTGCGAAGGCAAAGGGCAAGCAGTTTGCACGCAACCATGATTCGATTTTATATTATTCAAAAGGTGAGAAATTTACATTTAATCGCCAACATATTCCGTTTGACGCAGGCTATTTAAAGCGTTTTAAAAAGGATGATGGTGACGGGATGGGGCCATATCGAGATGATCAAGCAATCGGTACGCGTTCTGCGAAGGCAATTGAGGAAATGAAGCGGACGGGCCGAGTATTCGAGCACAATGGGAAACTGCGCATCAAAACATATTTAAAGGATTTACCGGGCGTTGTCATTGATGATAATTGGACGGATATTGCGGATGTAAATGTCATGAGCAAAGCACGCACGCTTTATCCAACGCAAAAACCTGAAGCCTTACTTGAAAGAATTATTAAAACGTCATCAAATGAAGGTGATCTTATCCTTGATTGCTTTATGGGCTCTGGCACGGCATGTACAGTGGCCGCTCAGCTTGGCCGCCAATTTATTGGCTCAGATATGAATCTGGGCGCGGTGCAAACGACGATTTCGCGCCTTACACCTGACGCGATTGCATTCGAAGTCTCAACAGTGGCGCAAGAGTGGGATAAACAACTCGGTCATATTACGGTAGATGTAAATGAAGCCGGCACGCATTTAGTGATTGGGCAGTTTTTACCACCGAAGCTAACTGAAAAACTGCAGGCAGCGGAAATTACAGTAGGAGATTGGCGCGAGCTTGTAGATTGTGTGAAGATTGATTTGAATTATGATGGCACGGTATTTAAGCCAACTGTCGTAGATGGCTCAGTTCGAGGGGATTTTGTGATGGGGAGCTACCGCATGCCGAAAAATCGCCAAGATGCAACAATTTGCTTGCAGGTAACAGATCTTTTATCGCATTTGCATGAAGTGCGAATTGAAATAAATTAACATGGCGCCGTAAAAAAAAGACTTCCGTAAAGAATTATTATAGGTAATATATATACTAAATGTACTCGAAGCCTTCTGTGTAAAGGGTTTAAGTTTCAGTATATATACTAAAACTTTATGCTAAAACTTATAAGGGGTAGTTTCAAAAATATGCATAATTTTATTCATTAAAGTCGATAGTGCAGCAGTAGTCTAAATACCACTAAATCATCACTATGACTGACTTTTGAAGAAAGTGCATAAAAAGTGTATAAACAAGATGATTCAAAAAAAGCTCTAAACGTTGATTAAACAACATTTAGAGCTTTTTTTGACGTAACCAAACTTTCATATGAACTCTAACTTGCTGTTGGTATTAAAAAAGGAACAGCTAATAAAATAGATAAAATAATTTTAAAAGTCTTAATAATTCTTCCTCTTTTTTTTACAAACTTTTAGCGGTAAACAGTATATTTTAACTAATTACTTGTTATAATTCCGATAATTATTGCATATTTTTTAGTTAGAAAAATGAAGGGAATTGAATTATTTAAATGAGTTATAAAATAAATTTGCTTGGAATTCTAGAATTAATGTTTTTTTTCGTAATCGGGTTGTTATTTACTATATATATAGCAAGTAACATATATGAGAGCTTTGGAATAGTGTTTATGGGTAATGTGTGGGTTAATTGGTTTGGAATTTCTTTTTTTATTTTTGGACTACATTCAATAATTATCAGACTATTACTTTTAAAAAGTTCTACCATTTTCATAGACCGTCTTAATTCAAAATTATTTTGGTTGTTTTTTGCAAGCTCCGTTTATATTGTTATTATTCCTTTTATTCTTGGTAAAAATCCATTCTAATAGGGGTCCTACCAGCGAGAAATTGAAAACATAATTACATTTTCTAGTGTGTTATCACTGTTCAAATTGTGACAAGCTAGCCAATTTAAAACATAATAATGTACATCTAACCTACCTCGTAAGTTGAATAAAAGCCTCAAAAGCGATGTTTGGGTACATTTCTTTACTTACTTGTTGTAAAATGCATTAATCTTTTATGTGGTTTTTTATAATTACTTAGAAAATACTCCAATTATTTATTAGCGTATGATGATAAAATATTTTTTATCGCTGTCACGTATCCAGCCTTATAAAGTTGCATCCCCTTCATTTTAATTCTTCCCTGAGTATCTGAAGTCCAACCTTGATGGGATAGAAATTCTTCGGAAATGGAATGTTCCAGCGCACTTATTTCAGTAGGTAATAGTCCATCAACTTTTGCTACCAATACCTCTTTAGAACCTGTTGGCAATGACTCTAAAGCCTTTTATTTGTAAAAAGACTGTATTTAGTGGTTAACTTATTAAGTTTTAGTATGATTTCTTCCCTGTAATTACGGAAGTCTTAGTCTTGCTGCTGTAAAATTTCATGCGTCAGCTCAGCAACATTAATTTGTGTATCTTCTGCAATCGCATCACGCAAAATTTCATCGCGGAAATAGGAGACGCTAGGTACAAGTGGGATTTGTAAAAGCTTTTGAAGGGCTACTTGGTACATAAAAATAAATTCTCGGTCCGTATTGCCGCGCTTTAATTCGGCAAATGCCTCATAAAATTGATCGAGCTTATCGGCAAATTCAAGAAGAAGCCCTTCAATTGTCTTATCCTTACCTTCCTTCATGCGCTCGAAAAAGACGTCCTGAAAATCGGATGGTATCTCCTCAATTATGAATTTCTCCATCATTTTTTCTTCTACATGAGCAAGCATTTGCTTTAGTTCAAGGCTTGCATGTTTTACAGGTGTTTTAATGTCCCCGATAAAAACTTCTGCAAAATCATGGTTAATTGTTTTTTCATAAAGTGACTTCCAATTAATTTCTGAACCGTTTCTTTCCTCAAGCGTTGCGAAAAACAGCGCGTATTGTGAAACCTTCCATGAATGTGCAGCCACATTATGCTCTTCAAATTTAAAGTGACCTGGACAACGAATAATGCGTTCTAAATCATTAAGACTCGTAAAAAAAGTGTGAATACCAATAAAAATCCCTCCCTTTAGCTTGAGCATACAGTATATATTCCCGAATAATGAAATATGCATCATTCTTCATAAAAATTTAACACCATATTAATTTAAAAAAACTTATTTAAAAGTATATGGCTTTAGTATGTGTCTTGGAACAAAAAAAAAGCCACTCAAATGAGTGACTTAATTATTTATTCGAATGTCATAGTCCAATTTCCATCTGCTGTAATATCAAAGAAGTAAATGGAAGAATCATTCACTTTCTGAACTTTCGAGCCAGTATATGAACCTATTTCATTCGCAAGTAATATACTATCATTTGCTTTTACCGCAAAATTACTTGATCCATCGTGTGTGAATGAAACCGTTTTAGCCCCTTTTGAGATATCCATGAATACAACACTGTCACCTTTACCGGATACTTTTCCTTCAGGTGAAACTTCAGCTGGAACGTCTTGAGACATTTGAATCGTCCAAGGTCCACTCGCTGTAACTTCATATAAATACTCCCCAGCTGGTATAGCGTAGACTTTCTTTCCGCTATAATTCCCGATTTCATTTACAACCAATTCGACAGAGTTAGCGTTAGAATCTAATAACTTTAAAGCGAAGTTTCGAGTTCCTTGGTGTGTAGCTTCAATGATTACAAAGCCTGACTCTAATGGGAATTTCTTAGTCGCTGAATCACCAGTTCCAGATAATTTTAAGGCTTCTAATTTCGCAACCTTTTCGGCCTCAAGCTTTGCTTTAGCTTCTGCTTCGGCTTTTACTTTAGCTTCTGCTTCCTCTTGCGCCTTCTGTTCCGCTAATGCTTTAGCTTCTGCTTCTTTAGCTTCACGAATAGCTTTTTCTTCTTCGGTTTCTTTCTCAGATGCTACTGCCGGAACTTCTTGCTTTTTATCAACTTCCTCAGTAGTTTCAACAGTATCCGTTGTAACCGCAAATCCAATGAACGTAACAAGCATTACAACCAATGAGATGCCTGTAAATTTAATTTGTTTTTTCGATTTCACCTTATCTTTTTTTACAAATCCTACAGCAGCTAAAATAAAGAATATAATAGTAGCTATGAAACTTAGTAAAGAAATAACAATAAATAGAGTACTAATAAGTAACATCTCCTTTTTCTTGATTATAAAGGAGGGGTTAGGTAAAAGTACACAGCAAATTAATTTTATTGACAAGAATTTAATTTATTATATTAATTTTTGGTCATTTATAATATAGAAGCTATGTAACATTAAGCATATAAGGAAGCTACATTCCTTTAAAGCGCTATCGATATTGAGGAAATAAGTATTATTTATTCGCTCATAGCCAATTCAACAAAAAATCCCCTCACCGCTAAAGGTGAGAGGATTATAAATTGTGTTGTATTAACTTTTAAAAGTGAAGCCACGCTACCGTAAATATATAGAAAGTTTTAGACCACACTTTTAAAAAGTGGGTGTCCGCACAAACATTCCTGTCTATCCTGGGGTCTAAAAGAGCCCAGGCCCGCCATTCCTGCTCGGATGTAAAACTCCCTATAACAAGATAAAGGTTAAAACTTAATATTAGTACGTCTAGCGAGACTTCTTACTTAGTATATGTAAAACTCTCCGCACTTTCAAGTAAGTGCACTTATAAAAAAAAGTCAATGGTAGAGGGTTTCCACAACATAAAAAGCTAAAATTCGCTACTTATTCAATGAGTCAAATCCATGTACATTAGTTATGGAAAAATTCATCTTTATAAATTGTTTTCATAAAATTAATACCATTCTCCAAACGTTCCTCGGTAAACCGTATCGATAGGCGAGAATACGTGATCCCTGTATTAGCAAATGTATCAATCAGCGTGTTTGCTAACTCAACAGACTGTGTTGCATCCGATTCTTTAACAGTACTGCTAATATAAATAGAAGCATTTACATCAGTTTCAAAGCCAGGCATCCATACAGTATCCGTATTAAGTAGCCCATTTGGAACCGAAATTTCATAATCGACAGTGGCTTTTGGAAAGATGCCCTTTACGATATTCGCGACATGTACTTTGCCTTCTTCAGATAATCGATCGCTTAAAGATTCATTAATTACAGAAGGATGCAATTTAAATTTATCGACTTGTCGCCCCGAAAGAGCACTGTCGATAGATAGTAGGTACGACCATTGCATGCTTTTATTCTCACGCGTAACGATATAATCATACATTTTTGTATTGAAATTATAGCCAGTTGCCTTAATTGTATAGTTCTCATCATTGAACACATTGGCTGTAAATTGTTTAGCATAGCTCGTCGCAAGTGCTTTATTTAGAGGATTACCAGTAATATTGTCGATAAAATAAATTAAGAAACACGCTGCTATAAGTAAAAACATGATATATATCTTTTTCATAATATCCCCCTGAGTAAAAAAAATTATCTGAATCCCTTATTTCACCTACTTAACATATACGTGTTAATCAGTGGGAAATCCTTCTTAGTGAAAAAATATTTTTCTCTCTTTATATAGAAGCAACAAAAAACGCTGCTAAAGAAACGAATCTTTAGCAGCGTCTTTCGTTTTACACTTGAAGGTCGATTACTTGGCCTTTATAAGGATGGCTAGCAGCGGCTGATTGCTGAGGAAGTTCCTGTAGCATTTCAAGTGTTCCAGCTACACCTGTTCCATTCGCTTTTTGGAGCAGGCTCATCTGAAGTGTTTGTTGCAATTCAACAACTTGAGCAGACATCAATGAACTAATTTCCACGATTATCCCTCCTTCATATTAGTTATATCGGCTATTATTTCAGTTCTTTATTATGAAAGATTTTGCTGAGTGGAATAACGTTACTTACCGTAATTCATTTGAAATTAAAAACTAAAAAATTACAAAAAGCACTCCTAACAGATGAGTGCTTTTTTGCATAAAAGAATCCATCCACGCGAATACTAGTTAATACAGGAGGCTGATGACATGATAAGAATAATTTGTATGAGTGTATTGGTATTATCGGGCTGTTCACTATTTAATACGGAAGAAGAAAAAGTGCCGACAAATTCGGGCGCTTCACTTGTTGGAAATGCTCAAATGCAAAATAGTGAAGGTGAGATTATCGGTGAAATACTACTGAAGGAAACAGAAAATGGTGTGGAACTTACGACGCTATTAAATAGCTTAACTCCAGGAGAGCACGGGATTCATATTCATGAAGTTGGAGTTTGCGAAGGCCCTTCATTTGAATCAGCAGGTGGACATTGGAATCCAACGAACAAGAAGCATGGTGTAGAAAATCCAGAAGGGTCACATTTAGGAGATCTTCCAAATCTAAAGGTAGATGATGATGGATCTGCTGAGTTAACTTTTATAGTGCCGGATATTACACTCAAACACAGCGTTGAAAATTCATTATTCGACGAAAATGGAAGCACTATTATTATTCATGAAAATAAAGACGACTACAAAACGGATCCGTCTGGTAATTCTGGGGGTCGAATTGCATGTGGTGTCATTAAATAGTAGAGGGACCACGTGTTGTCGGTAGACATTGCGTGGTTTAATTTTTTAATTCAATAAACTAGCTTTTCGATAAGTGTTATTTCCCTAAAATAATCTCATGTTGATATGTAACTTATACATATTATCGATAAGTAAGTTTTTGAGTTGCGGTAGGAGGGAAACCGGTATAAACTCAAGTTAATTAACTATTCAGATAAATATAAAGGAGGAAATTTAATGGCAGAAAATTTAATGCAATCAAAATTTGAAACGTATTTATTAGACGAGGTGGAAATGCAGGAGCATCTACCGTTAGAAATGGAAGAAATTCAAGTGGAATTGGATGTACAGCAATATCCTGAAGGCTTTTTTTCAGAACTTTAAATGGGAACGTAATCTGACTGGACATATCTTAGTTGGATTACGTTTTTTTAGGGAGGGAAGAGGATTTTTTTTTAGCTTCTCCATTTTTTATGAAAACTCAAATTATTATGTAAAGCATGGTAATTGTCACAGCTATATTGAAATTTGTGCTGTATAATAGAATAAAATTAATTCTATATTAAGAGGTGTGGGAAGTGATTGAAATAGCTGCTAAAAAACAACAATTAGTAGAATGGTTTGACCTTTTTCATCAAAATGCAGAAGTTAGCTGGAAGGAATTTGAGACAACAAAATTAATCGCACAAATTTTGACTGATTTACAAGTACCTTATCGTTTATTCGACGGTATTCCAGGACTTGTTGCAGAAATCGGTAAAGGTGAAGAGGTAATTGCCGTGCGTGCTGATATCGATGCACTATGGCAAGAAGTGGACGGACAAATGCGTGCCAACCATTCTTGCGGCCACGATGCGAACATTACAATGGTGCTAGGTGCCTTAGTGCAACTCAAAGAAATGAATTTAAATAAACGTGTGCGCTTTATTTTCCAACCGGCTGAGGAAAGTGGTGGAGGGGCACTTGAGACGGTCAAGCAAAATGTGTTAGAAGGTGTAACGCATTTATTTGGCGTGCATTTGCGTCCTATAGAAGAATTACCACTAGGTAAAGTGACCCCAGCGATTCATCATGGGGCAGCAATTTTTATGCAGGGTAAAGTTTTTGGTGTCGATGCACATGGTGCAAGACCACATCAAGGTCAAAATGCAATCGATGTAATTATTGCGATTAATCAATTTGTGAAGACAATTAATATTGATCCATTTGAAGCAGCTTCCGTAAAAATGACGAAAATACATGCAGACGGCGGCAGCGTAAATATTATTCCAGGCAATGGGGAGTTTTCACTCGATATTCGTGCACAGAAAAATGAAGTGCTACATAGCATTATTGAAAAGTTAGAAAAGGGTATTGAGTCAATCAGTGAGTTATTTGGCATGAAAATTGAATGTGAATGGTTGGACAGTACGCCAGGTGCGCTTGTGAGTGAGGATGCAGCGCGTATTGCAGAGCTCTCAATTATCGAAGCACTTGGTATGGATGCACTAGCATCTCAAATTTTTACACCAGGCAGTGATGATTTCCACTATTATACGGTAATGCAACCAGAGTTAAAGGCTGCTATGATTGGAATTGGCGCAAATTTAGCACCAGGCCTGCATCATCCATATATGACGTTTGATAAACAAGCCCTAAACGATGGTGTACGCGTAGTTGCCACTACATTAAAAAATGCAGCAAATGTATTAGACAGAGGATGATGGAAAATGAACATAAAACAACTAGAGATTTTTGCTATAGAATTACCATTAATTGAGCCATTTATTGTTAGCTATGATACGTATCCATCGATGCCATCAATTATTGTGAAAATGACGACAGAATGCGGACTTGTAGGCTGGGGCGAGGCAGTGCCAGATGATCATGTAACAGGAGAAACTTTCGAGGGAACGCTTGCCACGATTCAACATCGTTTAGCGCCAAAGTTAATCGGGCAAAATCCGATGCAATTTGAAAAAATCCATGAGCTAATGGATAGCCTTGTGAAAAATGCGCCAGCAGCGAAGGCAGCAATAGATATTGCGTGCTTCGATATTACGGGTAAAAAGCTAGGCGTACCAGTGTACCAACTAATTGGTGGCCGTTACCATGAAAAATTCCCGGTTACACATGTACTTAGTATTGGTGAGCCAGAGCACATGGCACAACAGGCGGCAGAAAAGGTTGCACTAGGCTATGATTCATTCAAAATGAAAGTTGGACGTGATGTAGCGAGCGATGTAAAACGTATTGAGGCAGTGCGCGCGCGTGTTGGCGAAAATATTGCGATTCGTGTCGATGTTAATCAAGGTTGGAAAACGAGCGCGAATACATTGCAAGCATTAGCGGCACTTCAGCACGCGAATTTAGATTGGCTAGAACAACCAGTTGTTGCAGACGATATCGATGCAATGGTTGAAATTAAATCCAAAACGAGCACGCCAGTCATGATCGACGAAGGCTTATGTGGTGTACGCGATATGCGTGAAATTATCGCAAAACGTGCGGCAGATAAAGTAAATATTAAGTTGATGAAATGCGGTGGTATTTACCCTGCAATGAAGCTTGCAGCGATGGCTGAAATGGCCGGAATGGAATGCCAGATTGGCTCAATGCTAGAGTCTTCAGTAGGTTCTGCAGCAGGCTTCCACGTAGCATTTTCGAAAAAAATAATAAAAAGTGTTGAGTTAACAGGTCCACTGAAGTTCTCAACGGATATTGGCGACCTAAAATCAAGCTATAAAATTCCCTATATCGAGCTTGGCACAGAAGCAGGTTTAGGCATTGTGATTGATGAAGCTATTTTGGCGGAGCTTACGCAAACGAGCGTGGTGGTTGGCGTATGATTTACCAAGGAAATTTAAATGATGAAATCACATTTGAAGTGCACCGTTTATCGCCGCAGCATTTGAAAATTATTGAAGCATTGCAAGTGAAGGTTTACGAGGCATTAGAGGATGCGTCAATTTTACAGCCCCTTACAACAGAGGAGTTACTAACTATTTTAGGTGGTAACGGGCTGATGGTCGGCGCATTTGTCGGGCCACGATTAATTGCATTCCGTGCGTTACTTGAGCCAGATCCTATGGAAGACGAACACCTCGGCATCGATGCAGGCGCAGTGGATTTAAGCCGCGTACTGTATCAAGAAATTTCTAATGTTGACCCTGATTTCCGAGGGCATAGGTTGCAGAAAATACTTGGTGAGCTTGTAATGAAAGAAGTTGATAGATTGCGCTTTGATCTTGTATGTGCGACAGTAAAGCCGTTTAATATCGCAAGCTTGAAGGATAAATTCGGACAAGGCATGCATGTCGTCGCGTTAAAATTAAAGTATGGCGGTAAGCTGCGTTATGTATTTGCGAAGTCCCTGCAAACAGAAGCATCATATCAAGAGGATTCAATCATTCTGGCAATGGCCGATATTGAGACTCAGCAAAGTATGATTAGCCAAGGATTTGTAGGAGTGTCTATGCATCTGGAAGCAGATGCGTGGCAAGTTGTTTATAAAAAGTTGAAGTAACACAAAAAAACGCGCCGTTTGCCGACGCGTTTTTTTTATGGCGTTATTCACGGGGTTATCCGCCAAATATGTGTCCGAATCCGCCAAAGTGCAAGAGATTGGTATTTCTCGTGTCGATTTTATTAAAAATCAACACTCAACTCCCGCCTGACTGCGCGTGGGCAACCCGATGCCCGGTACCTGCGATTTTCGCACGAATAACTAATCAATCAGGTTAAAAAGGCAGTCCGAGGTTTACCGCGGGCAGGCTTAAGCGAATTACTTCTTCAATGGGCAAAATCCGCATTCCAGGAGTCCGGGGATATCCTTCGAGAAGCAGCAACTTTTACGCACTTGCGTGTTAAGGAGCTTCGATGGGTGGACGCCCTTTGTGTAGTCTAAAAAGAGTGATTTGGTGGCGAACAATTTCCACGGTCCAGCATCCTCGAGCATTTCTAAATCCTCAAAGGCACGATCTGCAACTGCGGGGTTTTCCAGCAACGTATGAAAATGCCAAAGCATATAGCCAAAAATATTTTCCCATAAAACGAGTGGAGAAATTGAAGTCACTTTACGTAACTGGCCAATTACGACAGAAGTTTTATATAAGATATCAGTCATCACGCGTTCACGCTCGTCATCCTTCACGTAGCGGAAATCATTCGATGAAATATA
>JAZLIT010000121.1:0-14059 GCA_045617525.1 Solibacillus sp.
TTTTTGCGTATAAAGCAAGTAAAACTGCGGTAGCATCAGAATAGCCCACGACAATTTTGGGGTTCTCTTTGAATGCATCATAATCGATAAAGGGCAGCATACTATTTGAATTTGTCCCCCCAATCATCGCTATAATCATTGAAATTGATGGATCTCGAAGTAATGTGTTTAACTCTTCTGCCCTTTCTTTCGGTGTACCGGAACGATAAATATCACTTTTTCCTGTTAAGCTGCCTTCAACAATTTGAAAACCTTTCGCTTCAAGAAACGCTTTTCCTCGTAAATACCTTTTTTTGGCTGAAACTGAAGCGGGTGTGGAAGGTGAGAAGACACCAATTTTATCTCCTTGTTTTAAGTGTTTAAACATAAAGATCAACCTTTCTGAACATTTTGATTTTATTATAACGAAATAAAGTTTAATTATGAAAGGTTAAATATACTTCTAGATAATGATTCAAATACGATTTGCTTTATGCTATCAGGGGCGGGCTATACATATGAAAAGCCACTATTGTATTATTCGACAATGAAAATGATAGAAAATAAGATTTTTGAGATTACGGAATTGGCGGTATTAGATTAAAGCAGCATCCGGCGTCTCCGTAGAGGAAATCAGAGGGATAACGGAAGCTGATTTCTCGGTTTCTGAAAACCTAGTAAAATAAGTTTAAAGCAGAAGAAAAATGTATTTTCGAGTATTTTTCGCAAAGAAACACTAGACACTAAAATTGAAGAGTGCTATATTGAAAAAAGTAATATAAGACAATTAGCAGAAAATATGAGTATTTTTGCTAGAAAAATAGCCTGAAGTATAAGGGGTGATAGATGGGAGGCAAGAAGATGGTTGTGAAATCGTTGAAGGAACGGATTATTGAAACGGCGCTTGACCTTTTTAGGCACAAGGGCTACCACGGTGTGTCAGTGGATGAAATTGTGGAAACAGCAGGGACATCAAAGGGCGGATTTTATCATAAATTTAAATCGAAGGATGCCCTGTTATATGAGATACATGATTTGTTCATTTCTCACGTATTAAAAGAAACGAAAAAAGCCTATGAAGAAAATTATACGCCAATCGATAAAGTGAGTGCTCTGTTGTTTGCATTTACAAATGTATTTGATGTGTATCAGCGTCATATTACGGTGTTCTATGATGAAAGCGCTTATTTACCTCCAGAATATAAAAATATCATCAAAGAAAAGCGGACGGAATACCGAAAGCTGATTGAGCAGGTGATAGAGGAGGGAAAAAAGGGTGGGCATTTTCGGCCCGAGATTTCTACCACAATTACGACAATGGCAATCATAGGATTGGTGAACTGGACATATAAGTGGTACCGGCAGAACGGTAGCTTAACCATGGAGCAGATTACACGTCATTTCAATGATTTGATTCTCCGAGGAATTCTGACAGAGCAAGGCCTTGAGGAAGCAAAAGCAAAAAAATACATCATGTAAAATCCAGTAACAGTCAGGCAGTCAAAAGTCTGGTTTTTTTAAAAATTCACACAAACCGACTAGTCGGTCAATGATCGAAAAACTAAGGGGGGTTTTAAGAATGAATTTTGAATTATCAAAAGAACAAGAAATGATTCGTGATATGGTACGTGAGTTTGCGCAAGCTGAAATTGCTCCACACGCACGTGAGCTGGATGAGAAGCATCAGTTTAGAAAAGAGAGCTTCGATAAAATGGGGGAGCTTGGCTTATTCGGGATTCCATTTCCCGAGGAATATGGCGGTTCAGGCGGAGATACAATTTCCTTTGCATTAGCCGTGGAAGAAATCGGCCGTGCATGTGGCGGAACGGGCTTAAGTTATGCGGCCGCTGTCAGCTTAGGCGCAACACCTTTTTATAACTTTGGGACAGAAGAGCAGAAGCTTGAATACCTCGTCCCAATGGCGCAAGGAAAGACGTTCGGTTCGTTTGGACTGACGGAGCCAAATGCGGGATCTGATGCAGGGGGCACTCGGACAAATGCTTATATCGAAGGCGATGAATGGGTCATTAACGGGGAGAAATGCTGGATTACGAATGCGAGCTATGCCCGTCAAATTGTGGTGACGGCTGTTACGGGAAAAGATGAGCGTGGGAAGAATATTATAACGGCAATCATTGTTCCAACTGACACACCAGGCGTAACGATCCGTTCTGAATATAAAAAAATGGGTGTTCGTGCATCGAATACATGTGAAATTGTTTTGGAAAACGTCCGGGTACCAAGAGAAAATGTGCTGGGGGACGAAAAAAAGGGATTTGGCCAATTTTTAAATACGCTGGATGGCGGTCGTATTTCCATCGCAGCACTATCGGTCGGAATTGCGCAGTCCGCATTTGAGAAAGCGCTTCAGTATTCCAAGGAACGTGTACAGTTTGGAAAATCGATCTCTAAATTACAGGCAATTCAGTTTAAATTAACTGATATGGCGATGGAAATTGAATTGGCGCGCAATATGGTAATGAAGGCAGCGTGGCTGAAGGATCAAGGCAAGCCCTTTAAAAAAGAAGCCGCATTCGCAAAACTGTTTGCATCGGAAATGGGCTTCCGTACGTGTAATCAGGCGATTCAAATCCATGGTGGTTACGGTTATATGGCAGAGTACGATGTAGAACGTCATTTGCGTGATATCAAATTGATGGAAATCGGAGAAGGCACATCTGAAATCCAGCGCGTGGTCATTTCACGCCTGTTAGGTTGTTAGTTCTTTGACAAATGAATAAGGGGAGGAATGCGTATGGCAGAACTGGTTTATCAAACGATTGGCGAGCTACTGGAAGAAAAGGCTGCACAATACCCTGATCGGGAGGCATTAGTTTATTCAGACCGCGATTACCGCATGACATATGCCCAGTTTAACAAGCACAGTGATTTAGTCGCAAAAGCGTTAATGGCAATTGGACTTGAAAAAGGACATCATTTCTCGGTATGGACGACAAATGTTCCACAGTGGCCGGGACTTCAGTTTGGATCAGGGAAGATGGGAGCACCGTTAGTAACCGTGAACACGAGTTACCGGGCAAGCGAGCTAGAATATCTACTTAAGCAATCGGATACAAGGGCGATTATTTTAATCGACAACTACCGGGATCATGCATTCATTGATACTTTATATGGCTTATGCCCAGAGCTGAAAGAATGTGAGCCGGGCAAGTTGCAAAGTACCCGCCTACCGCTTTTAAAAAGCGTTGTTGTAATTAGTGATAAAAAATATCCTGGGACGTTCAACTACGAGGAATTTTTGGCGAATGGCAGCCAAATATCAGATGAACAACTAGAGCAGCGCAAACAATCCTTAACCTATGATGATGTCATCAATATTCAATATACATCGGGGACGACGGGCTTCCCAAAAGGTGTGATGCTCCGGCATTCCAATCTGATTAATAACGCGATCAATATTGCAGAATGCATGAAGCTGACACACGAAGACCGACTTTGTATCCCCGTACCATTTTTCCATTGCTTCGGCTGTGTAATTGGTACACTGGCGATCGTTTCAGTAGGAGGAACAATGGTACCGGTACAGGAATTCCATCCTGAGGAAGTACTTCGGACAGTTGAAAAGGAGAAATGTACGGCGCTTCATGGCGTACCGACGATGTTTATCAGTGAGTTAAATTTACCGAATATTTCGAGTTTTTATGTATCGACGTTGCGAACGGGCGTCATGGCAGGCTCCAATTGTCCAATCGAAGTAATGAGGGACGTCATCAACACGCTTGGTATGGAAGCTGTGACTATCTGCTACGGTCAGACGGAGTCGTCACCAGTGTTAACACAGACACGGGCAGATGACCCATTGAATCTAAAAGTAGAGACAGTTGGACGTGCTTTACCGAATGTGGAAGTGAAAATTATGAAGCTTGGTACAAACGAAGAGGTTCCTCGAGGGGAGCAAGGGGAAATTTGTGCTCGGGGCTATGTCGTCATGAAAGGTTATTACAATAATCCGGAGGCGACAGAAGAAGCCATCGACACCAATAACTGGCTGCACACGGGCGACCTTGGCACGATGGATGAAAATGGCTATGTCCGCGTTACAGGACGATTGAAAGATATGATTATTCGTGGTGGAGAGAATGTGTATCCTCGTGAGATAGAAGAATTCCTTTATCAACACCCAAAAGTGCTAGATGTACAGGTGATAGGCGTGCCGGATGAGAAGTACGGCGAGGAAGTAGCGACGTGGATTATCCTGAAAGAAGGGCAGACAGCGACGGAAGAAGAAATAAGGGATTTCTGCAAAGGGAAAATATCGAGGCATAAAATACCGCGCTATATCTTTTTTGTCGATAGCTACCCAATGACCGCGTCAGGAAAAATACAGAAGTTCAAAATTCGCGAACAGTTTGCAGGTTTCGTGAAGACATTACAGTAGGGAGGTTGGAATATGTTCAAAAAGGTACTCATTGCCAATCGAGGCGAAATCGCGCGACGCATTATCAGAACGTGTCAACGATTAGACATCGAAACGGTGACAATCTATTCGGAGGCTGATGCGAACAGTCTGCATGTAAAAGAGGCAACAGAAAGCTTCTGTATCGGTAAACCACCAGTAGCACAAAGCTATTTGAATATAGATGCCATTTTAGATGTGGCAAAGCAAACAGGTGCTGATGCCATTCATCCAGGCTACGGCTTACTATCTGAAAATGCAACCTTTGCCAAACGTGTAGAGGAGGCAGGATTAACGTTCATTGGACCAAAATTTGAGGTCATTCAGGCAATGGGCAGCAAACTAGAGGCACGAAGAACAATGCAGCAAGCTGGAGTTCCGATTGTGCAGGGGGTTAATGAACCAATTGCTGATACAGATGCAGCTGCAAAGATTGCAGAGGGCATTGGGTATCCGGTCATGCTAAAAGCGTCTGCAGGTGGCGGTGGAATCGGTATGCAGCTAGTCAACAATGAACAGGAGCTGCGTAAGGCGTTCGAAGGGAATCAAAAACGTGCGCAAAGCTTCTTTGGTGACGGGACTATGTTCATCGAAAAATTCATTGCAGAACCCCATCATATTGAAGTACAGGTGCTAGCTGATGCATTTGGCAACGTTATCCCCGTATATGAGCGTGAATGCTCTATCCAGCGCCGCAATCAGAAAGTGGTAGAGGAAGCTCCCTCTCCGTTCATATCAGAAGAGACACGTAAGAAAATGCTAGATGCCGCAGTGGATGCAGCAAAGCATATCGGCTATACAAATGCGGGCACGATTGAGTTTTTAGTGGACTGTGACCAAAACTTCTACTTCCTAGAGATGAATACCCGCTTACAGGTGGAACATCCGGTAACAGAAGAGATTACAGGGCTGGATCTTGTTGAGCAGCAGTTGAAGATGGCAAATGGCGAAAAGCTTGCCTTTACAAGAGAGGATATCCAGCAAAAAGGGCACGCGATTGAGGTGCGTATTTATGCGGAGCATCCCGTGACATTCTTCCCATCACCAGGAAGAATTACGAAACTGGTATTACCTGAAGGAGAAGGAATACGACATGAGGTAGCTGTGGAAACAGGAAGCGATGTAACACCTTACTATGATCCGATGATTGGAAAGCTCGTTGTGTTTGGTACAACACGAGAGGAAGCGTGTGCAAGGTTAGCCGATGCATTGCGAAATTATGTAGTGGAAGGCATTCAAACCAATATACCGATGCTGATTGAAACCGTCACACATGAGCAGTTCTTAGCAGGTAGCACCACAACTAAGTTTGTAGAGGAATACTATTTACCAAAAACAACAGCAGTCGGTAAATAAGAAGAGAAGAGGCGCAAAAGATTGAACTTTGGCGAGATCGTATCTACTGCGTGCCACTTCTATACAATTTATTTTAAGTGGAGGGATAATATATGGCAATAGTAAAAGCGAGTATGGCAGGAACAGTATGGAAGATTTTGGTGAAAGAAGGCGAACAAGTAACGGCCGGTCAGGATGTTGTTATTTTGGAATCTATGAAAATGGAGATTCCCATTGTAGCAGAAGAAGCAGGGACAGTGAAACGAATCATTGCTGCTGAAGGCGATTTTATCGATGTAGAAAACGATCTAGTCGAAATCGGATAAGGGAGTGTAGTTCATGCAACTGCCGAAGCAAGTACAAATAAAAGAAGTAGGGCCACGCGATGGGTTACAAAATGAAACGACATTTATACCGACGGAAGAGAAAATCCAGCTCGTTAACCGTTTAAGCGAGTCGGGGCTCAATTACATCGAAGTCACGAGTTTCGTACATCCGAAATGGATTCCACAGTTGGCAGACGCTGTAGAGGTTCTAAAGGAGATTAAGCGAAATAGCGATATTACGTATGCTGCACTTGTGCCAAACAGTAAAGGGCTAGAACGAGCACTCGAAGCCGGTATCGATGAAGTGAGTATTTTCATGTCGGCAAGTGAGGGCCACAACAAATCGAATATAAACAAATCCATTGATGAGACATTTCCTGTATTAAAGGAAGTCGTGGATGGTGCACTAGCAGCAGGCAAGACCGTACGAGGGTATATCTCTACGGTCATTGCATGCCCCTATGACAACTATACAAAGCCGGAGCAGGTCGTATATGTGGCAGAAAAATTGTTTGATATGGGCATTTCAGAACTATCGCTTGGAGATACGATCGGTGTGGGTGTACCGACACAGGTAGATGCGCTACTTCACGAAATGCTGCGTCACTTTAAGGCAGAAAAGCTGGCGATGCATTTTCATGATACACGTGGCACGGCCATCGCGAATGTCATGACAAGTCTGACACATGGGATTACGAAATTTGATAGTGCCATTGGTGGGCTTGGCGGATGTCCGTATGCCCAGGGTGCATCGGGCAATGTAGCAACCGAGGATTTATTGTATTTATTGCATGAGATGGGCATCGAAACAGGTGTCAGCTTGGAAAAAATCCAGCAAACAGCCCTTTATGTCGAGGGGATAATCGGCAAAACACTATCTTCAAAGCTAGTTGTTATTGCACGAGAGGAAGGAAAATCATGCTAAATTTTGTAAAAGTAGAGATGCAAGACGGGGTAGCAATGGACTTGCGCTGCATGTGATATTCATATGGCCAGCAGCACGGCAAAAATGGGCTTGACTGAAACCGCGCTTGGCATCATTCCAGGAGCAGGCGGGACACAGCGTCTTCCTCGTCTAATGGGTTTAGCAAAGGCAAAAGAGCTAATTTACACTACCCGCCGTCTGTCAGCGGAGGAAGCTTATCAGTACGGGATTATTGAGCACATTGCCGAGCCGGGAAAACTGCTTGAACAGGCAAGGGAGCTTGCGTACGAAATGCCAAAAATGCACCGCTTTCACTCATACAGGCAAAAACGGCGATCAATTAGGGGATGCAGACAGATATTTCTACCGGTCTAAATCGAATCATTGGCATATCGCAATTTACTGCATACGGAAGACCGACTAGAAGGATTAGGCTTTCCGGGAAAAACGTTCACCAGCTTACAGTGGAAAATAAAAGGGGGATGGGAGAAATGATAGAATTGACAGTTGAAAACAAACACCAAGAAATGAAGGATACCGTGTTAAAGGGCGGTCATGAAAAGTATCACAGAAAAAATAAGGAACAGGGAAAATTATTTGTTCGTGAGCGTCTGGAGCTGCTATTTGATGAAGGGCTACAGGCAGAGGACGGAACGTTTTCCAATGTACTTGCAGGTGACCTACCTGCAGACGGCGTCGTCACGGGTATCGGGAAAATTCATGGACGGACTGTATGTGTAATGGCAAATGATTCAACGGTCAAAGCGGGCTCTTGGGGAAAGCGAACGGTTGAGAAAATTATCCGTATCCAGGAGACGGCTGAAAAGCTTAATGTCCCGCTACTTTATTTAGTGGACTCATCAGGTGCCCGTATTACGGATCAACTGGAGATGTTCCCTGGTCGTCGAGGAGCAGGCCGCATCTTTTACAATCAGGTCAAATTATCCGGTCGCATCCCGCAAATTTGTCTATTATTCGGACCTTCAGCAGCAGGTGGTGCGTATATTCCCGCTTTCTGTGATGTTGTGGTCATGGTGGAAGGGAATGCTTCCATGTACTTAGGATCACCGCGTATGGCGGAGATGGTAATCGGGGAAAAGGTCGATATTGAAACGATGGGCGGGGCAAAAATGCACTGTTCAGTTTCAGGCTGTGGCGATGTACTGGCGAAAACAGAGGAAGAGGCAATTGCCTACGCAAGACAATACATCAGCTACTTCCCAGACAACTTTAAAAATAAGCCGAATGTGGAAGTGCCAAAACTGCCTGCAACGTTTGAAAAGTCGATTGTGGAAATCATCCCTGCTAACCAAAATGCAGCGTTCAATATGTACGATTTAATTGACCGTATTATTGACGAAGGCTCATTCTGTGAGGTGAAGAAGCTGTTTGCTGCTGAAATCATCACAGGATTTGCGCGCATTAATGGCCAATCTGTCGGCATTATCGCCAATCAACCACGCGTTAAAGGTGGCGTGTTATTCCATGATTCAGCAGATAAGGCTGCAAAATTCATCAGCCTATGTGATGCGTTCCACATTCCGTTAATCTTCCTAGCAGACGTGCCTGGATTTATGATCGGTACACAAGTAGAGAAGATGGGGATTATACGCCATGGCGCGAAAATGATCTTTGCGATGAGTGAGGCAACAGTACCGAAAATCACGGTTATTGTCCGCAAGGCATATGGCGCTGGACTTTATGCAATGGCAGGCCCAGCATTTGAACCGGATGTATGCATTGCATTAACAGGTGCACAAATCGCTGTAATGGGACCGGAAGCAGCTGTCAATGCGGTATATGCGAATAAAATTGCAGCATTGCCAAAAGAAGAGCAGGCCGCATTTATCGATCAGAAGCGGGAAGAGTACCGGGAGGAAATCGATGTGTACCGTCTGGCATCGGAGTTGATCATTGATGATGTGATTGAACCGAACGAACTGCGCAAGACACTGGAGATTCGCCTCGATGCTTACAAATCAAAAAAACTGACATTCACAGAACGCAAGCATGGTGTCAGTCCGGTATAATCCTATAACGGAACTAAAAAAAGGGCTAGCCTCGCTTGTTAGTAGCGGTGTTAGTCTTTTGCATTTAGTAAAAACGAACATCAAGATAAATGAGCTGGGAGATACAAATCTTAGCTCATTTTTTTGCTGTGCACAAAATTGATTTCCATTACAGGGACGCTTTCCACGGGCGTGGACTGAGCCTGTAGTCTCAGTCGTCACGCTATTCCCGTAGGAGTCGCCCTTCCATGCCAACATTAAAAAGCTGCTTTTTTGTTAATTGTTGTGCTCGTTCTAGATTAACGGGCTGAGGTAGAGAAAAATAAATAAAAAGGGACATATACGTTGAACGCATTCTCTTTACAACCATACTTACTATACATAAGCCCATGACCTACTTCATGTAATCAGATGACCAAATAAAGTGCCACGTAACCTACTAAAGCATATAAAAATAACGTCATTTTTTACTACCTCCAATTTCAACACGAATAATTTTTTCATAACCTATAATCTACATCCCGTTACAATTAATAGTGTATATTGGTAAAAGAGGAACAAAAAGTGTTTGATTTATAATTATATGTTCCCCTTTTTAGCAGGTCGATTTTGTTAAAGGCAGTTTATATGTATGCATTGACAATATCCGCTCTGAACACTTCTCTAAAGTTGTACTTCTTATACGTTATATTGTCATTATAGTTTCATGTAAATGAAAATTAGAATTGAATATAACGTCCCCAAATCGTTGCTTGGGGGAGTACCGGTGAAGAAACAGTTCTATTATTTCTTCATCCGGTCTTTTTTGATTTAAAATTCTCTAATACGATCGTTTTCAGTCTGAAGCTCGGTGATACGTGCGTTATATGTATCGGGCTTGGCTTGCAACTTCTCTTAAGCTTTTGGAAAAATAACTTATGAAATATATTATATTTTAAAAAATGTTAATATATGTTTATAAAGGTGGTGACAATATGACCTATCATTCAAAAAGAGATTACTTAAATTTTTTTTTAGTTACGTTTTTAGCAATCGTTGCTTTTTTTAACCCAGTTACTGTACCAACGTTAAAGGTTCTATGTGTACTTGCATCAATCTTCACGTTCTATTTCGCTATGACTATATATACAGCAACTATTGATAGGGACTCTATTCAATATACGCGAAAGTTTTTCTCCTTTACGATTTCACAGCGATTCGTACCTGTCGAATCGATTGAGAAAATCGAAAAAATTAGATTTACAATGAAGCTGCACCAAAAAGACGGAAAAAGCATTCATTTCGCAATGTACACACCTGAATTCATTTCAAAAATAGAGGAATTTTGTGCCCAACATGGGATTCTAATTGAAGTGAAAGAATCTAAGAAAAAAGCTGGTTTCAATAAAAATAATTAAATGGAGGGAAAACATGCGTTACTTAGGTCGGTGTTCTTTGCAATATCATAGTACAGAGTTTTGCAATGGACAGCGCAGAGTAGTGCAAGCCTAAAATACATAGGCATTAGGTCTGGATTTGACATGGAGTGGCGTACATAGAAGCCTGTTCCGTGGCAAAGCCAGCTATGGATAGAGCTGGCTTCCTGGCTCTATGACTGTGTGCAGAGTCTCCTTGTCAAATCACATTAGTCCTCTATAAAAACTATTGCAAAACTCTGCAGAAGTCTTTGCAATAGTGTGTATTCTAATTTTGCAAAATGGTAGAGAAAGAGAAGAAAAGCCGTTGGTGGAAGTTCGGGAGGTAAACCTGATTAAGGTATGGGGGCAAGAAGGATTTCAGGTTAAAACCCTAGGAATCTCGGCTCGCTTAGACGATGATATATCAGGTATATCTGGTATATGAATAGATATAGATGCTATATCGTCAAAACTCAAAGTATATATGAGTACCGGTGAAGAAACAGTTCTAAATTGTTTCTTCATCCGGTACTTTTTGATTTGAGCTAAAGTGTAGGCTAGGCGGCTACCAATATACATATGGCTTAGATGAAACTCTCCTGCTGTTCGTCTTCTTCAAATAGAGCCGGCGAATCTCTTTGTGAAGGGTATTGAGGCCATGATACCGTGTCTTATAAGTGTTAAATGGACACAGTACATTATTGTAATTAGTTGCTATCACGTTTTGAATTACTCATAAAAAAGCCACTGCATAGAAGCGCAGTGGCAAATGAGTTATAAATTTGATTGGATCTCTGATGCATTGGGATAATAAAGCTCTCTACGTAAGCACACATCTTTATACGTCAATGTCTCGGCCTTAAAGCGAAACTAAATCTCGTCATCTGCCATCACGCCATGCGTTTTTCGTACAATGCCCCAGCGGTTATACGCTTGCATACCAAGGCTTTCAAGTAATTCATCCGCATTCGCACGTGTCGGAGGGAGCGTACGCCACTTGATCCACTTTTTGCTATTTACAGGCTATAAATCGACGGTCGCAATAATATCGTCCATCCACATCACATCAAATTTCATGGTATTATTCATCTATTTTCGTATTAAATGGTTTTTCTTCATAATTCGTCACATCATATTGCCCAATGGTTTGATAGTTCTCATGCGCTGTATTGGGATTTTGTTTAGGTGTTTAAACATAAAAATAAACCTTTCTGAACATTTTGATTTTATTATAACGAAATAAAGTTTAGTTGTTACATAAAATCCCGAATTATATATTATCCAAATTATTTAAAAGAACCGTTATTTGATTTATACTGTATAAAAATGGTATTTTGTTATTTATATTTTAGCGTACTGAAGAAAGGTGGAGATATGTAATGAACATCATTAATTTAGAATCAAACGCGAAGAAAGTTAAATATACTTATATCGATAATGATTCCAATACGATTTGCTTTATGCTGTCAGGGGCAGGCTATACATATGAAAAGCCGCTACTGTATTATTCGACAATGAAGATGATAGAAAATAAGATTGATGTTGTCCAAATTCACTATTCTTATGATGTTAATAATTTAAAAAAGGATACAAAGAATTTTATTCATCTCATGGTAGGGGATGTTGAATCTGTTGTTGAAGAGGTCCTTGCTGCTAAACGGTATGAGAAAATCCTATTCATAGGAAAATCATTAGGCACACTACCCATCAGTTATAAATACGGACTTAACAGTGATTACTCAACTGCTAAATTAATTCTCTTAACACCTTTACTAAAACTAGAGGGCTTTTTAGAAAATGTATTGGTAAGTAAAAATGATCTATTAATGGTCATTGGCACGAAAGATTATCATTTTGTCGAAGAAAACATTGTGGAGCTTCATATGAAGAAAAATTTAGATTTAATAGAAGTAGAGGAAGCGAATCACTCTTTAGAGATAGAGCCAACTAATACTATGGAGTCCTTAAAAGTAATGTCAAAAATAATGGAGGCAATTCATCAATTTACGTCCAGGGATTAAAAATGTTTGGGAATAAAATATTCAGTTCATATATTAATAAAGATTAGATGACTTCTACTGAAACTAAGGATTCATCTTTTTTGAGTCAATTGCATTTAATGAAGTGAAATAATATGAAATATGCTACACATTATTAATGGTTGAATATTCTGTAAAAAGAGCGTTGCTTGATTCGATTTGCTTAGTTCTTATTAACACAAAGGGAGTTGATAGCTGGTTGAAGGCGAGACCGAATAATCGGTTAAAGATGGGGAGCTTTAGTTTGATGTTAATTGTTTTCCTATCGATTTTGGGAGCATGTAATGACAAGGAAGAGGATTCACAACAGGTTGAGCCGGATCAAGAGGCAGTAAATGGTTCTTTAGCTGAAGAGCAAAGTACAGATGAAAATCCTACATCGGAAGAAGAATTATCTTTAGGAGAGCTAACAGCAGATTTACCACAATGTGCAGAAGTTAAGTTAGAGAAGGATACAGTGATCGAGGGGAATAGTATAGCGCATTGTATGATGGCGGCGATGTTAGCGGTAGAAACGGGTTCCCACCGAGTAGAAGGAAGTGACGGCACGAACTCTATAGTGGATTTTCAATTTACACCGGAATTTTCAATGAATGTTGATAATGGAAACACGGTGCTTATCATCGAAGAATCTAACGGTTGGATCAAAATGGAGAATGGCAAATGGTATGAAGAAGGTGACACTTCTGAGGACGAGGATTCAATTCTTGCAACGAATATAATTAAACTCGCCCGTGCGTTTTCACATCCATATATGATTACACAATATTTAGCGCTTTCACCAGAGTGGACAGTAGTTGAAAAGGGGCAAGTGCCTGCAGAAGACGCGTATACTGAAACTGCATGGAAGATAATATCCAATGCTCCAATTGTGATGGAAGGTATTACGATTACAGATATTGAATTATGGCTTACAGATGAGTTTTTAGGTGCTTATTACCAAACGACTTCAACTGTAGCAGGATTTACAGCAACAGGGAGTAATACGTATTTGCAATGGGGAGAACCGATAACAATTCGAAAACCAAATGAATAAAGATAGATCAGATGGAAATAAATTTTTCTTATTTGCATATATGATTATTTGAGGAAACTAGCGAATTCTTTTGTTTATGAAAATTAAAATGACGGCAGTGAAGGATGCTTTGAGTGATTTGCTAATGAAATTATCTTAACTGAAAGGGGGGGCACCCCTTTTTTATTTTTGGTTACAATTTTTTATGTTTTACTTTTGAGGTGATAGTAACTTGGGCATTATAAGGCTACATATATACCAACCAAGTATATGATTAATCGCTCGCTAGATGAAGGTCCTCTAGGGTATAAGAAAAATTGCGATAGCCTGCTCAATTATGAAAAGAGAGCAGGCTTTTTTCAATTTTCACCATCGTTATCTAATGACTATAAGTAGTCCAACGGTTAGCCGTGCCAACATTACATTTTCCTTGAAATAATAAAGCATAAAAATTGAGAAAAAATATTTTCCTACATCAAAAAAACTTTTGTGTTATATTATAATAATGCAAAACAGACCGGTTGGTTTAGCGCGTGTGGAAAGGAGAAACAAGATGGACACAAAATCTTTATTTGTAGATGTAGCATCGAAACTTTTTTATGAAAAAGGCTATATGA
>JAZLIT010000122.1:0-30670 GCA_045617525.1 Solibacillus sp.
GCTTATGTATCGCTAGATTTGGTAGATCCGTCATCAGCTTCACCAAGTATTGATAAAAATCAATGCCGTTCGCTTTCGCCGTTTCCGCTAAACTTAAGCATATTGCATTGGCTTTAGCTCCTGCTTCACTTACAGAGAAAAACCAGTTCTTGCGACCAATTACATTTGGACGTATCGCATTTTTTCTTGGTGGTTTCAGATAAGGATACGTACTTACACAGTAAAGAGGCTGCCTAATACATACACACACGTCATTTATTTTAATTCACATGTAATCACTTCGCTTGTTAGGCCTTTACTTCCGTATAAGGTAATGCTAATTCTATTATTTTCTCTTTATGATCGATTAAATCGATGGGTTGTTCAAATTCGATAACTGTACGATCTTTATCGTTATTATCATCGTTTAACATGATATAATTTCGTCCCTCAGTAAAATAAACTCGAATTATCCATTTGCGAATACTGTTATCGAGTAAGATATTGAAGTAACTTTTGTTATCTCGATAATATACTCGACTCGGGGAAATGGTATCTTTTAATATTACTTTTACTATCGAATACGATTCCAATTCTTCCAATGTAGTAACGATTCCATCATCTTCAAGTTCAATTTTTTCGGTTATTTCTTGCGTTTCAGATTCTAAATTGACTTGTACTTTATTGTCTCCAGTCGATTTAAGTGCAGCATTCAATTTGTCATTAACTTTTTCATTTACAATTTGCTTGAGACCTTTTGAAATAATTGGCGTAAACTTTTCTAATGTAGTTTTCGTCTTAACACCATCGTAAATCTGTTGTACTAAGAACTTTACAAATTCTTCATCAGGTGTTTCGAATTGCTTTGTTAAATAACTTTTAAGTGCGTTGAGATATTTTAAATCGGATGCGTTACTTGAAATGTTCTCTAAATCAAAAGACTCTTTTCTAAATTTAGCAATTTCATTTATATGATTATCGCGTAGTTCTAAAATGTTAAAAATGAAGAATGGTGTTGTATCCATTTTATTGGGTTCTTCTAAATCAGTGAAGAATTTGTATTCAATACCGTTTGTTAAAATACTGAATTTAGCTGTTGTTGTACCGAAATATCGGAATAATTGCGAATCGTGCCTTGTAAGCTGTTCATTTACACTTTTGCATTCGATTAAAATAACAGGTAAACCATCTTTTAAGATAGCATAGTCAACTTTTTCGCCCTTTTTAATACCTACGTCGGCTGTGAATTCCGGAGTAAACTCAAGTGGATTGAATATGTCATATCCTAAAATTTGAAAGAACGGCATAACGATTGCTGTTTTTGTTCCCTCTTCTGATGCAATCGAATCTTTTAAACTTCTTACACGAGATGCTAGCCCTTTTAATTGCTCAATAAACTTCTCCATACCAATTCCCCCTATAAAATTCACCTATTTTTGATATTTATTTGGTTCTTATTGACCCGCTGTGCTTGTTTAAAAATATGTTCCATGAATTCGATTAAGAGATTCTTTCCCTTCATCACTCATCTGTTCTCCATCAAAAAACTAGTCCGTTGCTCTGTTCTAAATCTTCTTTAAAGGATTAGGTGTTTGGCAATGTCACGTTCGGCTTTGAAATTTTTGTTTGGGATATTAGTGACTTGATCTGGGAAATTAGACTTTCCTAATAAATAGATTTTATATAATCGGCACTTGGTTCAGTGTAACCGCGTTCCCAATTAGAAATCACCTTTGGGGAAACAGAATTTGTCTATGTTCTTTTATACGCGCGCAAATCATTGATTATACCTCCCTTAGAATAGGTTGTTAGATCTTCCGCCTTTGGAAAAAATTATATAGTGCATCTCGATAAGTGGTGCTATTTTATTTTCCCTGCAGTTAGCATTTGGTGATGCTAAATCAACCCACCGAATATCAATAATTATCATCACAAAGAATACGTTCATAACCATGATCACGAAAACAGCACTTCTAAGTAGGCGGGGAAATTGATTATGAATTTCAGGAAACAGAAAGGGCGAAACTGAGTCACAATGAATATTCATTTAAAACAAAACCCTAAAGATAAAATTCATTATTCTATAGTTAATCAGGATTATACATTTACAGATCTTCATGAACTCAAGAAGTACTATCCAACAATTGAATATGAATCAATCATTGATCAATATCATTTAAATAGTATTCGTGTCCTCAATTTCTATGGCAAAGAAATTGATAGGTACGAATTGGAAGTGGATAAAGTCTATACGCATGAATAGAGTTCTGATGATGTATTGCCGATATCGTTTAACTATTCAAGCATAAATGATGAGAAGCAAAGGCTTCTTGTAGCTATAAGCAAGGCAACCCGAATGGAAGATACGAAGCTTGTATATGAGGAGATGGTTATTAAGGATATACCATATACAATTGAGTACAGTTTAAACAAGACTTTCTTTGGGGGTTTTCATATCAACAAGATGTTAACGGACTTACTTACACGGTGAGCTTTACAAAAGGGGAAGAGGTAGTTAGTGAGTACGAAGGCCGCTAAGCAACCGGTATTAAGACATCATTGTCTGAAGAGGATGTTAAAGTCTTAATCGACGATATAAATATACATGAATTGGTTATTAATACTTTAGAATCCATCTAATCCTTATCTTGGGTTAACTTAATTCTCAGATAGGAGGAAGGCTAGTGCTAAAATAGTGGACGCATTTCCATGGATCTGCGCCTATTCAGTAGATGTGCAGCTTTTGCCCTTTTCCATTTATTCGTCTATTAAACGAATAAATGGAAATGGGTTTTTCGTGTAGAAAAAAACTATTATTAATGGTTTGAAAATGGAATAGAAGGGTAAAATTTAATTAGTAAGTGATCTTGTCATTTTTGCTTTACCTCCTATTTTTCTACCTCAGACTCTTGAGGTGATTTAGCAACGTATAACACGTTGCTCTTTTTTTCGTTTATAATCTACTCTTGAAAAGACAAAGAAATCACTTTATTTAGATAATAATTAATCGTAAAGGTAATTTCTGTAATAACAATAAAAAGTCGTGGTACAATTATTAATATATAATTTAAAAAAACGAAAAAATCATTGTAGGAATTATTTTTTTTGGATGTAAAGAAAGTTTCTTGGGATAATTGTATCTATTATACTAGTATAAAATATGGTATAATTTCAAGAAAAGTCAGAAATTTATAATGCAATTATTTATGATAAAACTCTCTCAACAAATGGGGATAAATTGTATATACTATTAGATACAGGTGGTGACAGCGTGAATATTTTTGAAAATGAGTATTTTGAAATAAGTGTTAATAATGATAAAGTATATATTCGTATAAAAAAAATCGGATTTCAATTAAAGGAATTCGATCTAATTTTGCGTGCATTTCCGCGCATAAAGCTGACGAATTTTGCGGTCTTAAAAAGTATCTTAACTAAGGAATCTACTTCACCGATCGAATTTGGGAATTGGCTTCCGAGTGTTACGTTAGAAATTTCCAAGGATAATATGCAAGCTTCGGTTTTTATTTATGAATCAGTCGATTATATTCGTGATAATAAGGAATTGATTTCAAATGATATTTTTAATTTACTAGCTAAACATAATATTAAATATGGCATTTTGCCAATTAATTTAGATATAGCCGCGCCAGGGAAAGCGATTAAGATTGCACAGGGAACGCCTCCAAAACGCGGTGATGATGCAGTAATTACATACTTAGAGTTACCTGAACGGAAGCCATCTATCGGTGAGGATGGGAAAGCAGATTATTTTGATATGAACTTTATTTTCGAAATTAAAGAGGGTATGTGGCTAGGTGAGAAGATACCTCCAACTTCGGGAATTCCAGGTACATGTATAGACGGTTCATTAATTATTCCGCAGCCAGGTCATGATGCTAGTTTAAAATATGATCGTCAATCTGCTTATGAAGTCCAAGAGGGCACGAAGACAGTCCTAAGATCACGCATTAATGGAGTTTTAGAGCATGTTAAAGGGTTAATCTCAGTTAATAAACATTTACCGATAAATGGTGATGTAGGACTCGAAACTGGAAATATTAATTTTGATGGTTCAGTGAGTGTAAAGGGAACAGTATTAAATGGATATTCAATTGTTGCAAAAGGTGATATTTCGATTGAAGCTCCAGATGGTGTTTCCGGTGCAAAGTTAATAAAATCGGTGGATGGTGACGTATTTATACGTGGTGGTATTTTTGGATTAGGGGAGACGCAGGTGGAAGCTGGCGGGAATATTTTTGTGAAGCACGTTAATGAGGCAAATTTAAAAGCAAGCGGGGACATAACAATTGGGTTCTATTCACGAGGCTCAAATCTTAATGCTAGTTCTATTAGCTTGGATAAAATTAGGGGTAAATTAATTGGCGGAACAGCAATTGCTCGTAAGTCAATTACTGTTGCGATTGTAGGTAATTATTTAGAGCGACGTACGGAATTAATAATTAATAGTTTAAATAAACAAGATTCGATGCTATTGATTCAAGAAAGAGCCTCTTCAATGAAGAAAATTCAAGACGAATCTTATGAGATTGAATCAACTGTAACTCGTTTTATGGGATTAGAGCACACACTTAATCAGAATCAATTAGCTGCTTATGAACAGGCAAAACAAGTTCTGAATCGAAATAAGGACATCGCGGAATCACTTGACCGCGAAATTAAGCAAATGATGGCTGATTTACGTAATGCAGGTAATGAAGAGGTCTATGTTACAAAAGAAGCTTACCCAGGTACGTACATTCAAATCGGTAAAAAGTCATCTATCTTAAATAAATTAACTAATGGCCGATTTAAGATTGAACTTGGAGAGCTAAATGTATAATGATAAATGAAGTGAAGATTTTTGCTCATCGTGGTGCCTCAGGAGAAGCCTTTGAAAATAGCTTTAAAGCATTTAATAAAGCAGTAGAGCAAAAGGCTGATGGTATTGAAATTGATATTCAGTGTTCAAAGGATGGTCAATTATTCGTTTTTCATGATCTTAATTTATTACGCCTTGTTGGTATTAATCGATTTTTCTATGATTGTACGTATGAGGAACTTAAAAATTTTGGGTTAGGGCGTACTTTTTTACGTAGATTTTCAAATTTAAGGATTCCACCAATTGAGGAGTTTATGGAATGGGTACAACTAAATCCAATTTCAATAAATTTTGAGCTAAAAGAATCGCTATTAAAACAACCGGATAAGTTGATTACATGGTTAATCGATTTAGAACTCCCACGTGGAAGTCATTTTTCTTCTTTTTATGATGAGCTTTTGCAAATTGTTAAACAAGTTCGACCTGAATTCGAAACAGCGATAATTGTGAAAAAATCATTTCATTGGGATGACTTGGAATCACTTCATCATATCGATGCAATTCATGCGAATAAAAAGTATTATAAGCAAAGGTATTTAACGACTGCTTCGGTGGCAAATAAACCTATGCGTTTTTATGGAATAGTAGGAAATGAACTATTTTTGAAGAAGCCGCATCCAATTGTAAAAGGCTGGATTACAGATTATCCTTTGAAATTAGCAAAGTTTCTCGGGCGTAAATAAAAATCGGAGATACAAGGAATCTTTCCTTGTATCTCCGATTTTATTTTTGCCAACGTGTGGATACTTTCCCTTTTTTGCGGTCGCGATGAAGTAAAAAGCCTGCGAAGAAAAAAAATCCAAATAAAAAGAACGCTAGTCCAACGATAAATTGTAACCAAATCCATGGAAAAGGTGAAATTAACACGCCAAATAACGTATCTCGCATAAATTTAATTCCTGCCGCCGCCATTAATCCTGGAATTAAAAGTACGATAAAAGCAGCCATACGAGCCATCTGTCTTCCCCCTAACACTATACTTATATTTTACAAGGTATACTTTTATTGTCAAGAATAGGTGGGCCAATCGGTAAGAAAAGCGGCTGTGAATTCACATAGTTGACATCAATTATAAGGTTCCTTTTATCGGTAATTTACTATTATAAAATTCAGAAAATTCTCAATAAATGAGAGTTACTTAATTTTAGTTGCGTGAAATCAAAATAGAAGATATTGTAAAAATAAGAAATAAATTTTTCCTTTGTAAATGAATTTTAAACGTGAGTTAGAAAATTTTTTCTTAAGCGAGCAATTTTGTTGTTACGCAGGGGGAGGAGAGTTAACTTTGGAAATTTTTAAGTATATGGAGAAATATGATTATGAGCAAGTTGTCATCTGTCAGGATAAGGAATCTGGCTTAAAGGCAATTATCGCGATTCATGATACGACTCTTGGCCCTGCCTTGGGTGGGTGCCGTATGTGGACCTATGCATCGGAAGAAGAGGCAATAGAGGATGCATTACGTCTTGCACGTGGGATGACATATAAAAACGCAGCAGCAGGTTTAAATTTAGGTGGCGGTAAAACGGTTATAATTGGTGATCCATTTAAAGATAAAAATGAAGAAATGTTTCGTGCGTTAGGGCGATTTATTCAAGGTTTAAATGGCCGTTACATTACAGCTGAGGATGTTGGCACTACGGTAACAGATATGGATTTAATCCATGAGGAAACAAATTATGTAACGGGGATTTCTCCGGCATTCGGTTCTTCTGGTAATCCATCTCCGGTAACAGCATATGGTGTGTATTTAGGTATCAAGGCATCTGCACTAGAGGCATATGGAAGCGATGAGCTAAAAGGAAAGAAAATTTCCGTGCAGGGTCTTGGGAATGTCGCATATACTTTATGCGAGTATTTACATAAAGATGGTGCAGAGTTAATTGTCACGGATATTAATGAAAAAGCGGTCAAACGTGTTGTTGAAGCATTTGGGGCTACTCCAGTGGCACCGAGTGAGATTTATGCGCAAGATGTAGATATTTTTGCTCCATGTGCGCTAGGTGCCATTATTAACGACGCAACAATTTCGCAATTAAAAGCAAAAATCGTTGCTGGCTCTGCGAACAATCAGCTGGCTGAATCGCGCCATGGCCAAGAATTACATGATAAAGGTATTGTTTACGCACCGGATTATGTGATAAATGCAGGTGGGGTTATTAATGTAGCTGATGAGTTATATGGATATAATCGTGATCGTGCGTTTAAACGTGTGGAAACAATTTATGATAGCTTAACGAAGATTTATGCAATTTCAAAAGAGCAGGGTATCCCAACGTATTTAGCGGCAAATCGTTTAGCTGAGGACCGTATAAAACGTGTTTCGAAATCTCGCAGTCAATTTTTACAAAATGAAAAATCAATATTGAATGGTCGATAAAGGTAAAAAAGAAAAAGAGTGTAAGAAGTTATCTTTTGTGGCGTTAGAGCATTGAAATGGAGTAGTATCGGAACTTTTTAGTAAGGTTCGAGCATTTATTCGGTTACAATGCTCTATCTCTGTTTATAGAGGATCATCAATTGGTAAAGGGGTGTTCGTGATGGCAAAGGATTATGATGTTGTGATTTTAGGTGGCGGTACAGGGGGATATATGGCGGCGATTCGCGCAAGTCAGCTTGGGCTAAAAACGGCTATTGTTGAACGCGATAAGCTAGGTGGAACATGCCTGCATAATGGTTGTATACCCACGAAAAGTTACTTAAGAAGTGCTGAAGTATTTGCACTGGCGAAGAATGCGGCTGACTACGGAATTGAAGTAGGTGCAGCAACGGTTAATTTTGAAAAGGTGCTTGCGCGCAAAAACGATATTGTTGGAAAGCTTTATCAAGGTGTGCAAGGCTTGATGAAAAAGGGGAAAATCGATGTATATCACGGGACGGGGCGAATTTTAGGTCCTTCGATTTTTTCGCCAATGCCAGGAACAATTTCGGTTGAAATGGCAGATGGCAGTGAAAATGAAATGCTTATACCTGCAAATGTTATTATTGCTACAGGCTCAAGACCACGACATTTGACGGGTGTAAATGTTGACGGATTAACGATTCTAGATTCAAATCAATTGTTACAATTAACGGAGCTTCCGAAGTCTATAACAATCGTTGGTGGTGGGGTCATTGGGATTGAGTGGGCGTCAATGCTGCATGATTTTGGCGTGGAGGTAACGGTATTAGAGGCTGGCCCTCAAATTGTTCCAACAGAAGATGCGGATATCTCAAAAGAACTGCATAAAATATTAGGGGCTAAAGGGATAAAAATATATACAAATGCGCAAATCGATTTCACTAAAACGGAGCAGTCTGAGGCTAAAGTCGTTTTAGTTGCACAAATTGAAGAAAAAGTGGAAGCGTTTACATCTGAAAAGGTACTTCTTTCAGTTGGTCGTTTAGCGAATGTTGAAGGTATAGGTTTAGATAATACCGAGATTCAGATTAAGAGCGGGGTTATCGCGGTAAATGAGCATTATCAAACGAAGGAAAGTCACATTTACGCAATAGGAGATTGTATCGGTGGCTTACAGCTTGCACATGTGGCTTCGCATGAAGGAATTCATGCAGTGGAGCATATTGCGGGCATAAATAATGTAAAGCTAGATCCTCTGATGATTGCAAAATGTATTTATAGTGCACCGGAAGTAGCAAGTGTAGGATTAACGGAAAAAGCTGCACGTGAAAAAGGGCTGGAAGTGAAAATTGGGAAATTCCCGTTCAAAGGTATTGGCAAAGCACTTGTAAAGGGTGATAGTGAAGGTTTTGTGAAAATCATTGCGGATAAAAATTCAGATGATTTACTAGGAGTTCATATGATTGGCCCGAATGTGACGGAATTAATTTCGGAGGCAGGGCTTGCGCTCGTTTTAAATGCGACGCCTTGGGAAATAGGTACAACAATACACCCGCATCCGTCTTTAAGTGAAATAATTGGAGAAGCGGCTCTAGCGGTAGATGGTAAGGCGATTCATTATTAAATGAGAAGTACGAAAGGGGATGTTCGTATGGGAGAATATACAGTGCAGCATGAGGCGTTAGGGCTTACGAATGAGGATGTATTAAGTATGTATGAAACGATGCTACTTGCACGTAAAATTGACGAGCGTATGTGGCTATTAAATCGCGCGGGGAAAATTCCATTTGTTATTTCATGTCAGGGGCAGGAAGCTGCACAGGTTGGGGCGGCATTTGCACTTGATACGGAAAAGGATTATATTGCGCCGTATTACCGTGATATGGGCGTTGTATTACATTTTGGCATGACGGCAAAAGATTTAATGCTATCTGCGTTTGCAAAGGCAGAGGACCCTAATTCCGGTGGCCGACAAATGCCAGGGCATTTCGGGCAAAAGAAAAATCGTATTATAACGGGATCTTCACCCGTTACAACACAGGTGCCACATGCGGTTGGTGTGGCGTTGGCTGGCAAACTGGAGCAACAGGATTTCATTACCTTTGTGACGCTTGGTGAAGGTTCTTCAAATCAAGGGGATTTCCACGAGGGGGCAAACTTTGCAGGGGTGCATAAGTTGCCTGTCGTAATTATGGTCGAAAACAATCAGTATGCGATATCTGTGCCCGTAGAGCGTCAATTAGGCTGTGCCAAGGTTTCAGACCGTGGGATTGGCTACGGGATGCCTGGCGTGACAGTGGATGGAAAAAATCCATTGGAAGTATACCGCGTGGTCAAGGAGGCGGCAGATCGTGCGCGTCGTGGTGAGGGACCGAGCTTAATTGAAGCAGTGACGTTTCGCTTGACGGCCCATTCTTCTGATGATGATGATCGTCAATATCGTACGGCGGAGGATATTGCGGAAGGGCGCGCGAAGGATCCGATTTTGCTATTTGAAGCATATTTGCGCGAAGCTGATGTGTTAGATGATGCTAAAATGGGAGCAATTCAAACACGTATTGCAAACCTTGTCAATGAGGCAACCGATTATGCAGAGGCAGCCCCGTATGCGCCACCAGAACATGCATTGAAATATGTATATGCAGAAAAAGGAGGAGACGCGTAATGGCTGTTATGTCCTTTATTGATGCTATTACACTAGCCATGAGAGAAGAGATGGAACGCGACCCGAAAGTATTCATTTTAGGTGAAGATGTAGGGCGGAAAGGCGGCGTATTTAAGGCGACTAATGGGCTATTTGATCAATTTGGGGATTACCGCGTGCTCGATACACCGTTAGCAGAAAGCGCAATTGCTGGCGTAGCGATTGGCGCGGCGATGTATGGGATGCGCCCGATTGCGGAAATGCAGTTTGCAGATTTCATTATGCCTGCAGTGAATCAAATCGTCTCAGAGGCGGCGAAAATTCGTTACCGCTCAAATAATGATTGGCATTGTCCACTTGTGGTGCGTGCGCCGTTTGGTGGTGGGATTCATGGGGCACTTTATCATTCGCAATCTGTAGAGTCTTTATTTGCAGGAACGCCGGGTTTGAAAATCGTAATTCCTTCGACGCCGTATGATGCAAAGGGTTTGCTAAAGGCTGCAATTCGTGATGAGGATCCGGTTTTATTTTTCGAGCATAAAAAGGCGTACCGCTTAATTAAAGGTGAGGTACCGACGGATGATTATGTTGTGGAAATTGGCAAGGCGGATGTAAAGCGTCAAGGTGATGATATTACGGTCATAACATATGGATTAGCCGTTCATTTCACACTGCAAGCTGCTGAGCGACTAGCAGCAGACGGCATTGAAGCTCATATTTTAGACTTGCGAACAGTATACCCATTAGATAAAGATGCGATTATTGAGGCGGCGAGCAAGACAGGTAAGGTACTGCTTGTGACAGAGGATAATAAAGAGGGCAGTATTATGAGTGAGGTTGCTGCGATAATTGCGGAGCATTGTTTATTTGATTTAGATGCCCCGATTAAGCGTTTAGCAGGGCCAGATGTACCAGCAATGCCTTATGCGCCAACGATGGAGAAGTTTTTCATGATTAATCCTGATAAAATTGAACGTGCGATGCGCGAGCTCGCGGCGTTTTAGTGGGGGTGTAGACGAAATGGCGATTCAAAACATAACAATGCCCCAGCTAGGGGAAAGTGTTACAGAAGGTACAATTGAGCGTTGGCTCGTAAAGCCAGGTGATATGGTTAAAAAGTATGACCCACTTGCCGAGGTTAATACCGATAAAGTGAATGCGGAAATCCCCTCTTCATTTGAAGGAAGAATTGTAGAACTAATTGCGGCTGAAGGGGAAACCTTGCCGGTGGGGGCCGTTGTTTGCGCGATTGAGGTAAATACAAGTGAGATTCCAGCAGCACCGCCAGGCAGTCAATCGACAATTAGTGCGACGCTTAGTAATGTAACACCGCCAAAGCGTGAGTTAGAGAAGAAACAAGCGTTGCCGAAATCGGAAAAACAACCAAAAACCGCGGGTCGTTTTTCGCCGGCTGTACTTTCTCTTGCAAGCGAAAATGGGGTTGATTTACAGGCGATAGAGGGATCAGGATTAGGTGGCCGAATTACGCGTAAAGATATTGAAAAATACATCGAAAATGGTGGGGACACAACTGAAAGTCCTGTTTTACAACAGGTTGAACAGCCGGTAGAGGTAACACAGGTGATAGCCCAGAAAACAAAAGCTGAAAAGCCACTACGAGTTCAACAACCTGCTGCTCCAGGCGACATTGAAATTCCAGTAACAGGCGTACGTCGAGCGATTGCAAATAATATGGTTCGTAGCTCGCAAGAAGTACCACATGCATGGATGATGATGGAAGTCGACGTCACGAATCTCGTAAACTATCGTGATTCGATTAAAAAGGAATTTAAGAAAAATGAAGGCTATAATATTACGTATTTTGCATTTTTCGTCAAAGCGATAAGTCAAGCATTACGTGAGTTTCCAATGATGAATTCAATGTGGGCGGGCGATAAAATTGTGCAAAAGAAAGACATTAATATTTCGATTGCAGTCGCAACAGTTGATGCTCTTTTTGTGCCGGTTTTAAAACATGTTGATGAAAAGTCAGTAAAAGGTATCGCACGTGAAATTCATGAAATTGCGCAAATTGTACGCGCAGGTAAGTTAAAAGCAGAGCATATTCAGGGTGGTACATTTACGGTAAATAATACCGGTTCATTTGGCTCGATTCAGTCGATGGGCATCATAAATTATCCGCAAGCAGCGATCTTGCAAGTGGAAGCAATTGTAAAAAAACCTGTAATAGTACAGGGCAATATGTTTGCTGCTCGTGACATGGTGAATTTATGTTTATCATTAGATCACCGTGTGTTAGATGGCTTGATTTGCGGAAAATTTCTAAGTCGTGTTAAAGAAATACTCGAAAATGTAAATATTGAGACGATGTCAGTCTACTGACAAATCCGACAAAGCCCACCAAATCAGGCTTTGTCGGATTTTTTTCTTTATTGTCAGAACATTCTCATGTAAACTGTAATTTAGAAAACAATGAGGGGGGAAGCTTACAAAGCGTCCACATGTCAATGAATATGAAAACGATTGAATTTTCAAAGCCTTCTTACACAGAATGGGAAGAAGAAGCGGTAAAAGCTTTAAAGGGTAAACCATTTGAATCATTACTCACAAAAACAATTGAGAATATTACACTAGAACCTCTCTATACAAATGCACAATTAATCGAAAAATACGGGGAACAGCTTGAGAAACAAGTTGCAACAATCCGTCAATCAACAAAAGAAGATCGTTTTGCAACAGCACAGCAAATTGTAGGTGCTACTGCAGATGAATTTATCGCAAACCTTGAAGAAGGCCTTGCGCGTGGTAATGAGGTTATAACAATCGATAGCCGCGTGAACTTTGACTGGGATGAATTAACACTCACAAAAATCGCGGATTACTTAACAGAGTATCCATTTAAGTTAATTATTCAGAATGATGCAGATGCACTCTTAAAAGTGTTTACCTATATAGCAGCTGAGAAGCAAGGCGAAGTAGAAGGTTATATCGTGGCAAATGACATGGTAACACTAGATGCATATCCTAAAGTGCGTACAGTAGGTGCAAATACAATCCCGTTCCATAATAATGGTGCAAACGCGGTACAGGAGCTTGCAGCAGCATTAGCAATCGCAAGTGAATCTGCAGCACAAGCGCCAAGCTTTGCGCAATTCACACAGAAGTTTTTCGTCAACTTCGCGGTAGATACGCAATTCTTTATGGAAATCGCAAAAATCCGTGCCTTTAGAGTACTTTGGAAAGCATTTACTACGGCATATGGTAGTGAAGCGAGTGTTGTTCCTATCGTTGCGGAAACTTCTGTGCGTAGCTTCTCGAAATTAGATGTATATGTGAATTTATTACGTGCAGGCAACGAAACATTCGCTGCCGCAATTGGTGGAGCAGATGTTTTCACGATTCACCCGCATGATATTTTAACGGAAACAACTGAGCAATCTGTCCGTATTGCACGCAATGTTTCGCTTGTGACGAAGGAAGAATCACATGTATTAAACGTATTAGATCCAGCAGGCGGCGCGTATTTTGTGGAATCATTAACAGCGGATTTAGTGAAGGAAGCATGGACACTATTCCTGAAAATCGAGGAAGCAGGCGGCATGACAGCCTATGCTACAACATTTAAAGAAGAAGTTTCTACTGTTTACCAAGCACGTTTAAAAGACGTTGCAACACGCAAGCATTCATTAATTGGCACAAATATATATGCAAATCCTAAAGATACACTAAGCACAGTAGAAAATGCTGTATATAGCGATGTTTTACGCTTAGCGAAACCTTTCGAAGCATTGCGCACAACTTTCGCGCAAAACAATGCGAAAATTGCGATTTTAACATATGGCGAGTTGAAAAATTACAAGCCACGTGCAGACTTTGTGGCAGGATTCTTTGCAACAGCCGGTGTTATACCTAGCCAAACAGAAGGCTTCACAAGCATAGAAGCTGCGCAAAATTGGTTGCGCGAAACTGATGCAAACTATGTCATCATTTCTGCTACGGATGAGGACACGAAACAGCTTGTGCCAGTGCTATTAGAAGCGAAGCCAGCACATGTGATTTTAGATGCAGCAGGTCGCTACAAAGACGAACAGCAAGCGTGGCAAGAAGCAGGATTAAACGGCTTTATTGCAGCTGGCCAAAACGTTGTGCAAAAGCTGAATGAAATTGCAGCAGCAGTGGAGGGAGCAAAACGATGACAACAACACCAAATTTCCAAGCCGTTGTTATTGAAGACGTGCTAGCGAACGAGCAAACGACATCAACAAGCACATTTTTAACAAACGAAGGCATTGATGTAAAATCAGTCTACAATAAAGAAGATTTACAAACGGCTATCCATTTAGACGATGTAGCCGGGATCGCACCAAATACACGCGGACCATACCCAACAATGTATGTAGCGCGTCCTTGGACAGTGCGCCAATACGCAGGATTCTCTACTGCTGAGGAATCAAACGCCTTTTACCGTCGAAACTTAGCGATGGGGCAAAAGGGATTATCGGTAGCATTTGACTTAGCAACACACCGTGGTTATGACTCAGATCATCCACGTGTAACAGGTGATGTAGGGAAAGCCGGCGTAGCGATTGACTCAGTTGAAGATGCAAAAATTCTATTCGACGGAATTCCACTTGATCAAATGTCAGTATCTATGACAATGAACGGGGCCGTTTTACCGGTATTAGCGTTCTACATCGTAGCAGCTGAAGAGCAAGGCGTAACGCCCGAAAAGCTTGCTGGTACAATTCAAAACGATATCTTAAAAGAATACATGGTGCGTAATACGTATATCTATCCACCAGCGATGTCGATGAAAATTATTGCGGATATTTTTGAATATACAGCGAAATACATGCCGAAATTCAACTCGATTTCAATTTCGGGGTACCATATTCAAGAAGCAGGTGCGACGAATGATATCGAGCTTGCCTATACATTAGCAGATGGTCTGGAATATGTGCGTACAGGATTAGCAGCAGGTATTGATATCGATGCCTTTGCACCACGCCTATCATTCTTCTGGGCAATCGGTATGAACTATTACATGGAAATTGCAAAAATGCGTGCAGCTCGCCGTATTTGGGCGCAAATGATGTCAACGTTCAATCCGAAGAACGCTAAAGCATTGGCATTACGTACCCACTCTCAAACATCGGGCTGGTCATTAACGGAGCAAGATCCGTTCAATAACGTAACGCGTACATTAATCGAAGCAAACGCAGCAGCAATGGGCCACACACAATCGCTGCACACGAACGCTTTAGATGAAGCAATCGCTCTGCCAACAGACTTCTCAGCTCGTATTGCACGTAATACACAGCTGTTTTTACAAGAAGAAACGGGTATGACAAAAGTAATCGATCCATGGGGTGGTTCTTACTATGTTGAGAAATTAACAGAAGAGCTAACAGAAAAAGCTTGGGCTTTAATCGAGGAAATTGAAGAGCTAGGTGGCATGGCGAAAGCGATTGAAACAGGCTTACCTAAGATGAAGGTCGAGGAAGCAGCAGCAAAACGTCAAGCGAAAATCGACTCAAAAACAGAAACAATTGTTGGCGTGAATAAATACCGTTTAGCAGAAGAAGAGCCAATCGACATTTTAGATATCGACAATGCTTTAGTGCGTGACCAACAAATCGCACGCCTAGAAAAAATGAAGGCAGAGCGCGACGAAGCCGAAGTTAAGAAGCATTTAGCTCGCCTCACAAAAGCAGCTGAAGACGGCTCTGAAAACTTATTAGCAGTAGCGGTGGATGCAGCTCGTGCACGCGCTTCTCTAGGAGAAATTTCAGATGCAATCGAAGTGGTATCAGGTCGTCATAAAGCAATTATTCGTTCGATCTCTGGTGTTTACTCAGCAAACTTCTCAGATGAGGAGGCAATTTTAGACATGAAACAAATGACAGAAGATTTCCTTGAAGCAGAAGGCCGTCGCCCGCGTATCCTAATCGCGAAGATGGGTCAAGATGGACATGACCGTGGTGCGAAAGTAGTCGCGACAGGCTATGCAGATTTAGGTTTCGATGTGGATATTTCACCATTATTCATGACGCCTGAAGAAACGGCTCAAATGGCTAATGAAAATGACGTGCATGTTGTTGGTGTATCTTCATTAGCAGCAGGACATAAAACACTTGTGCCAGAATTAATTGCCGAGCTGAAAAAAGTAGGTCGTGAAGACATTATCGTCATCGTTGGTGGCGTTATTCCTGCTCAAGATTATGAGTACTTATACAATGCTGGTGCTAAAGCAATTTTCGGACCAGGTACGGTCATTCCTGTAGCTGCCAAGAAAATTATTGAAGAGATTTATAAAGCTTTAGGCTATGAGGAAGAGGCATAAAATGGATGATCGCTTTAAGTCAGAAGAAAGTGCGTTGTTTGTCATGGAAGGTGTAAAAGGTGGACATGATGGCATGAATGCCTCCGCAGCCAAGAAATTTCGTAAAAAAACACAGCTGCCTTTAGACTATAAGCAATTTGCCAGCGATGTACGTTCGGGTAATCGTACCGCGCTTTCAAAGGCGATAACATTAATCGAAAGTGCAAATAGTGTGCACAAGGAGCAGGCACAGCGTCTGCTGCAAGAACTCCTACCAGATACGGGGAAAAGTATCCGAATCGGCATTACAGGAGTACCTGGCGCTGGGAAAAGTACTTTTATAGAAGCATTTGGTACACTGCTTTGTGAGCTCGGAAAAAAGGTGGCAGTCCTTGCGATTGACCCAAGTTCAAGCTTGTCAGGCGGCAGTATTTTAGGTGATAAGACGCGGATGGAGCAGCTTGTGCGTGAGCCAAATGCTTATGTGCGACCATCGCCAAGTGCGGGTACGCTTGGCGGTGTGCATAAAAAATCACGTGAAACGATGCTACTTTGCGAGGCGGCGGGCTTTGATGTGCTTCTAATTGAAACGGTCGGCGTTGGGCAAAGTGAAACGTATGTGCGCGGCATGGTTGATTTCTTCTTATTGCTTGTATTAACAGGAGCAGGTGATGAGCTTCAAGGCATGAAAAAGGGCATTATGGAGCTAGCCGATGCGATTGTCGTGCATAAAGCAGACGGGGAAAATCAACAATTAGCACGCAAAACGAAGCAGGAATACAAGCAAATGCTGCATTTCTTAAGGCCCTCAACTCCAGGCTGGATAAGTGATTCATTAACTGTATCGTCCTATGAAAAAACAGGCTTGGATGAGGTTTGGGAGATGCTCGTGAAATTCCAGCAGCAAACGACAGCTTCAGGTGTTTTTGAAGGACGTAGACAGGCGCAAACGAAAGAATGGTTCCATTCGATGATTACGGATCGATTGATTGATACGTTTTACGGGGATCCGGCGCGAAAACAGCAAATTGCCAGTTTAGAACAGCAAATTTTGCAAGGAGAATTGACGGTTTCTCAAGGTATTGTGAATGTATTTTCAGATGAGCCAAAACCGCAGTAATCCTAGAAAAACTGTTCTTTGCAGTTATGAAAATCAACTGTTATGATAGAGGGGTACTTTTGAAAGGAGCGAATCGTTATGAATATGGACTACGATTTATTTATGCAACAAATTACAACAACTGCACGTGCAGAAATGGAAGCAGCAGGTTATGAGCAGCTTCGCACACCAGAGGATGTTGAAGCGGCAATTGAACGCAAAGGAACAACTTTATTTATGGTGAATTCTGTATGTGGTTGTGCAGGCGGTATTGCACGTCCAGCAGCAGCGGCAGCCGTTCATTATGACAAGCGCCCTGATTACTTAGTAACAGTATTTGCAGGTCAAGATAAAGAAGCAACTGCAGCAGCACGTCACTTCTTTGGTGAGGACCACATACCATCTTCTCCTTCATTCGTGTTAATGAAAGACGGACAAGTTATTGGAGAAGTAGGTCGCTATGAAATTGAAGGGCATGACCCAATGAGCGTAGTTGCAAATCTTCAAGGTAATTTTGAAGTGTTCTGCGAAGAAGTTTAACAGTGAGTTTTAAGTGGCAGTCCTTAAATGATTGAGTTTAAGGACTGCGCTTCCTTAAAATACTAGTGGGAGTGAAGCCTGATATGAAAAAATTTTCAATCGGTTTTCGGACGCTTAAAACAGCAGTTGGTGCTTCTACTGCGATAGCAATCGCTCAATTTTTCGATTTACAATTTTACGCAGCAGCCGGAATTTTAACAATTCTCTCGATTCAAACAACGAAAAAGAAATCAGTGTATGCGGTATATTCACGCATAGTTGCTTCTTTAATTGGTCTGGCCATTGCGTTTCTATTTTTTGAAACGTTTAGCTATAGTCCGGTTGTTTTAATAATCATATTATTACTTTTTATACCGATTATTGTTTCGTTGAATGTAGCGGAAGGGTTTGTTTCGAGCGCTGTCATTATGATGCATATCTATACGACGGCAAATTTTACATTTGCCCTTTTAATAAATGAGCTTGGCTTAATGCTTATTGGCTTTGGTATGGGTTTGGCAGTAAATATGTATATGCCGGATATTTCAAAGAAATTAAATACGTATCGGATTCGGATTGAGGCCCTTTACCAATCGATATTTTCTGAAATCGCAAAATATTTAAGAAATGGCGATACGCTATGGGATGGGAAAGAGCTTATTGAAGCAATCGGAATTTTGAATAAAGCGAAGGCGTTAGCGTTCCAAGATGTTGAAAATCACTTAACCCGTAAAGATAACATTTATTATCTTTACTTCGATATGCGTGAGAAACAGCTTGATATCATTGAGCGCGTTTTACCGCAAATAACAGCATTACCAGTCATTACAGAGCAGTCTGCACTAGTTGCTGAATTTTTAGAGGATTTAAGCGAACATGTTCATTCTGGCAATACAGCAAAACGTTACAGAGAAAAACTCGATCAAGTTAAAGCTGATTTTGCAGAGATGCCATTGCCGGGTGACCATCAAACTTTTTTAGCAATGGCGGCACTTTATCAATTTATAGAGGAAATGGATGCATACTTAGCGATAAAGCAATCTTTTAAAGGCTTACAGATTAGGGAAGTGGACCTTAAGGATTAGGGCAAAAAAAGGGGATGCGAAATATTCGCACCCAACCTTTTAACCGATCATTGAAACGCCCATTGCAATTGTTGAAATTAACATAATTACAACCATTGAATAAACTACAGCTTTTTGGAATTTTTTATTGCCCATTTTGTATCGCTCCCTTTTGTTCACTATAAATAGTTTATCAAATCTGAAAAATATCTCAAGTACTACCGACGAAAAAGGATAAGTTCATTTCTAAGGAGCGTTTATAATAATGGAAAAAGTAGATCATATTGGAATTGCAGTGCAAAACATGGAAGAAAGCATTGCTTACTATACAGAAACATTAGGCCTTAAGCTTTTGAAAGTAGAAGAAGTGGAATCGCAGCAAGTTAAAGTTGCCTTTATTGATGCAGGCAATGTCAAAATTGAATTACTAGAGCCAATGAGCGAAAAAAGTACGATTCATGGCTTTATCGAAAAGCGTGGACAAGGGATTCACCATATTGCATTTGGCGTTACAGGAATTGAGGCACGTATGCAAGAATTACGCGAAAAGGGTGTAAGACTTTTATCAGAAGGACCACTGCCTGGTGCTGGTGGCGCTCAAGTGGCGTTCCTACATCCAAAAGATTCTTACGGCGTATTATATGAACTATGTGATAAAAGTGGAAAAGGGGAATAAAGATGACGTTGACAGTTGATATGTTCGATAAAATTAACGAACTTTATGATCGTAAAAGAATTATTGAGTTAGGTGGCGGCGACGCACGTATTGAGAAGCAGCATGAAAAAGGGAAGCTAACGGCTCGTGAACGTATCGATTTACTGTTAGACGAAGGCACTTTCTTTGAGATTAACCCATTTATAACACATCGTACAGTTGATTTTGGCATGGACAAGCTAGAAGGCCCTGGTGATGGTGTTGTAACAGGCTTCGGGAAAATTAACGGCCGTAATGTCTACCTTTTTGCACAAGACTTTACTGTATTTGGTGGGGCACTTGGTGAAATGCATGCGAAGAAAATTGCAGCTGTTATGGATTTAGCAGCAAAAAATGGTACACCATTTATCGGGATTAATGATTCAGGTGGTGCACGTATTCAAGAAGGCGTACTGTCACTAGATGGCTATGGTCATATTTTCTACCGTAACTCAATTTATTCAGGTGTAATCCCGCAAATTTCTGTAATTATGGGACCATGTGCAGGTGGAGCAGTCTATTCACCAGCAATAACGGACTTCATTTTAATGGTCGATAAAACATCTCAAATGTTTATTACAGGGCCAAAAGTAATTGAAACGGTAACAGGTGAAAAGATTTCTGCAGAAGGACTTGGCGGTTCGAAAGTACATAACGCGATTTCGGGCAACGCTCATTTCCGTGCATCAGATGAAGAGGCAGCGATTGATCAAATTAAGCAGCTACTTAGCTACTTACCTCAAAATAATAAAGAAAAAGCACCGAAGCAAGCAGTTCCAGAAGGCGATAATTACCGCTCAGAACTTGTAGATGTTGTGCCAATCGACCAAACAAAATCATATGATATACGCAAAGTTGTTGACCAAGTAGTCGACGAAGGTTCATTCATGGAAGTGCAAAAAGAGTTCGCAAAAAACATCGTGGTAGGTTTCGCACGTATTGCGGGTGAATCAGTAGGACTAGTATGTAACCAACCGAAATTCTTAGCTGGAGGACTTGATATCGACTCATCTGATAAGTTAGCACGCTTCGTGCGTACTTGTGACGCATACAACGTGCCAGTTATTACGTTTGAGGACGTTTCAGGCTTCTTCCCGGGGGTTAAACAAGAACATGGCGGAATTATACGTCATGGCGCGAAAATCCTTTATGCGTACTCAGAAGCAACGGTACCGAAAATTACGGTTATCCTTCGTAAAGCATACGGTGGTGCATATGTAGCGCTTAACTCAAAAGCAATTGGCGCGGACTTAGTATTTGCGTGGCCAAACGCTGAAATCGCGGTAATGGGTGCAGCTGGTGCGGCAAATATTATCCACGCTGGAGAAATTGCTAAATCTGCAGATCCTGAAAGCACGCGAGCAGCGAAGATTGAAGAATACAAACAAAAATTTGCTAATCCGTACGTAGCAGCATCTCGCGGTATGGTAGACGACGTAATTGACCCACGCGAAACACGTATTAAATTAATTCAAGCATTAGATATGCTATCAACAAAAGAGGAAAGCCGTCCTTATAAAAAACACGGAAATATTCCACTATAAAGTTCCTTGGGAAACGCTACTTGGCTATAAGCTATGTGGCGTTTTTCGCTGTTTAAAATTGCCCTTATGCTACAATATTGATAAGTATTAAATTTGGGAAGAAATGGAGTGGAAGTAAATGAAAAGAATTTTTGTTTTACTGGCTTTAGCTATGGCAATGGTAATACCGAATAGCGTAGGGGCAGCCTTTACGGATATCACTGAAACCACTAGTCATCATGAGAATATTAATTTACTTTTTAAACAGGGTGTCATTGATGGTTACCCAGATGGCACGTTTCGCCCGTTACAGGTCGTAACGCGAGGTGAAGCGGCCAAGCTGTTAGCTAAGGCCACGGAAAGTCACTTTCAGCTTTTAAATGATGAAGGTGGACAGAATGCTATCTTTTTCAGTGATGTGAATCCTTCTCATTTATTTTTTGAGGAAATTGGTTCACTCGCACAGCTACATGTAATAAATGGTTATCCAGATGGTACGTTCAAACCTGAACATTCATTAACACGCGGCGAGATGGCGAAGATGATTCGTGAAATTTTTAAGCTGGATGAAGTAACAACTACCACTCCATTTAAAGATATTAACTCTAACTATTTCAAAAAAGACATTGAAGCATTATTTGCAGTAGGGATCGCAAAAGGTAAGAGTGGCACAACATATGCACCACACCAGTTAATTACGCGTGGGGAGCTAGCTTTATTTATCGTGCGCGCACAGGAAGCTACCGCATTACCAGGGAATAAATTAGTGACGGAAATAATGGATTTCCAACTAGAGTGGTCAGCTGATTTGAAGTTAGGGGTATATGTGGTTTCAGCTAAAGAAGCAGAAGTATTCATCGAGCAACAAGCAAATAAAAAGGTTGAGCTTGACCCAGCTAAAAAATTTGTGTTAATTGAAGAGCCATTACCTTCTTTATGTAAAAATAGGATTGTGCAAGTGAATCTTGATGGTAATCATCTCTACATCGAGAAGCAAAATGAAGCAATCCTTGGCATGGAGAAAGGCTACGGAGAGTTGATGTGTGCTTCTATGATGTCTGGGCAACTTCATGTACTGGCAATTGATGCTAAGCAAAGTATCGAAAAAGTTACAATAAACAAGAAGCAAGTGCAGCTTAATCAACCGAGAAATGACAAATAACTTACCTTTATAATGGTTTAGACGAGCGCGCTCTTAGCTTCCCTACCTAATTCTTTAGGGCACGGATCCAACTAACTAATTCCAGACAATTAAAAAAGTAATTCGGCATTCCTGCTGAATTACTTTTTTGGGTTGCATATGAAGCTGCGAACTGTTGCACTTAAGCAGTGTCGAACACCTGGCAATTAATACGATCTGAAATTTCATTTACCGTTAGATCCAATGAAACGGATAATTCTGTATAGAGAATCCCTTGTAAGAAGCTAAGTGATTTAGCATCTTGAATCGGTAGTTTTTTATTGTCCTGTATACGTAATCGTTGTCTTTGTAGTAATATTGAAATCATTTTTACCAGCTCGCTACGGTTTGCTTCATTAACGTACTTTAAATAATTTTCATTACGTTGGAAATTTCTTTCTAAATCATCTGAATAGACTGCTTTAAATAATTCAATGATTTGAGCTGCTTCCTTTGCATCTACAATATCAATGAATTGAAGTATATCAATTTTTATAGGAACGTTTATTGTAACTTTTGGTGTTGTCAGTGGCTGCAATACATAATAATCTTTTGTTGTTTCTCCGTATGTTTTTTCAGTAATTTCGTTTATGCGACATAAGCCATGTGTGCTATATATGATTAAATCGTCTACCTTATACACTATGTAGTCACTCCCTTTTCTGAAAAATTGTCAACTTAGTTGACTAACTTATATCTTACGCCTTTTTTATTGAAACGTCAACTTAGTTGACAATGTTATTGTGGTTTTGTATAGTAATGTCGGTTATAGAGAGGGCGGTATAGGTATGCTTACTGAGTTTAAAAATTTAGATTTAATTGAATTAATTAGCGAACGTCATTCATTACTCCGTCGCAATGTGGAACAACGTTGGAACGAAAGTAATGAATTACATATATCAAAGTCAGAATGGTATATTATAGCGAGAATTTATGGGGATCGACGAACAATTGCGTATGTTTCTAAAAATGTTGAAATAACAAGACAAGCCACACATAAATTAATAAAGAATATGGTGGTCAAGGGTTTAGTTGAAGTATTTGATGCGGAGCACAATAAAAAAGAGAAATGTATCAGATTAACAGAGCTAGGTAATGACTGTTATAAAGAGAATGAACAGATTAAACATCGATTAGAACAAGAATTGGCTACAATTATCGGTCAATCACAAGTAGACATGTTAAAAATATTTCTTAATTCAGATTGGCCTTTCGAATAAAGGCCAAGAGATTAGGGGAATACATAATTTAGTGTAGAATATGTATTTTACATTAAAAAATCAGAATATTCGCTGTATAATAGAGGTGTGGAAGGGGCGAATATTTATGGAATGGAAACAACTACAAGAGGCAGCGAAGCGCTTACGTACTCAACTTGCTTCAATACATAAATTCAAGCAGCAGCAGGACGCAATACAAAGGCAGTTACGCCATGTAAATACAGATACCCGAGCACGTGTTTCGAATACAATTTTGGGACTTGAGGGAAAAATTGCGCAGGCAAAGATTGCAAGTCAGAAAATTCAGAAGGAAAAGAGAGAAATTTTCTCTGCTGATCAAGAAGCATTGTTTTTCTAAAACGATAGGCGTAAAATGGTAAATATATTGTAATAATAAGGAGTTTTTAAATTGAACAGCAGATTAGTAAGTGAATTTTTAGAATTAGTGCAAATCGATTCGGAGACGAAGCATGAAGAAGTAATCGCCCCTATTTTAGTTGGAAAGCTTGAGGCTATGGGCTTTGATGTATTCCAGGATGACGCACATACACGTAATGGCCATGGTGCAGGTAATATAATTGCAACTTTACAAGGTACACTTGATGTAGAGCCAATTTATTTCACGGTACATATGGATACGGTAGTTCCAGGAAAAGGTATTAAGCCTGAAATTCGTGAGGATGGTTATATTTATTCAGACGGAACAACGATATTAGGTGCAGATGATAAAGCAGGTATGGCGGCACTTTTCGAAATGGCACGCCGACTAAAAGAGCAAAATATCCCTCATGGAACAATTCAATTTGTTATTACAGCTGGTGAGGAAAGTGGTTTAGTTGGGGCGAAGGAATTGGATCCAACGCTAATTATTGCGAAGTACGGCTTTGCAGTAGATAGTGATGGATTAGTAGGTGGTATCGTAACAGCTGCCCCATTCCAAGCAAAAATATTCACGAAAATCTTCGGTAAAACAGCACATGCTGGTGTAGCTCCTGAAAAGGGGATTTCTGCAATTACAGTTGCAGCAAAAGCAGTTGCAGCAATGAAATTAGGTCGTTTAGATGAAGAAACAACAGCAAATATCGGCCGTTTTGAAGGTGGTCATGCCACTAATATTGTATGCGACGAGGTATCGGTTTTAGCAGAGGCTCGTTCAATTAACGAAGAGAAACTTAACGCACAAACTGCACATATGAAGGAAACATTTGAACGTGTCGCTGCAGAATTTGGTGCAAGAGCAGAAGTTGAAGTTAAGCTGATGTATCCTGGCTTCCGTGTAACTGAAGACGATAAAGTGGTGAAAATTGCGATTGAAGCAGCAAAAGCAGTTGACCGCATGCCAAAGCTAGGTATTTCAGGCGGTGGTTCAGATGCAAATGTGATTGCTGGTTTCGGCATTCCGACGGTGAATCTAAGTGTTGGCTATGAAGAGATTCATACGACAAATGAACGTATGCCAATCGAAGAATTAGAAAAATTAGCGGATTATTTAGTAGAGATCATTAAGCATACTGCAAAATAAGTTAGGGGGACTTCGGATGTTTGAAAAATCAGTTGTTTTTGGATGCGGAACTGAGGAATATGCAGTGCCAGTTGAGCAAGTTGTGTCAATCGAAAAATTAGAACATGTGACGCCAATCCCGCATTTACCTGAGTATTTAATTGGGTTTACACGTATTCGTGGGGAGCTAGTACCAGTACTGGATTTTGAGCGTATTCTATATAATAAGCCATCAACAAGCAAACTTGCACGCGTAATCGTATTAAATACGGATGTAGTAAATTACGGTCTACTTGTTTCAGATGCACGTGAAATTTTGGATTTTGCACCAGATCAGTTAAAGCAAATGGGTCTAGTGAATTACAGCAAGACAAAATACTTCGCAGCAGTTGCAAATTTAGAAAATCGCATGATTACATGTGTTGATCCAAAGGTACTTGTAAATTCTTTAGAAGGTATTCGTGAAATTATCGCTTACCTACATAAGATGTTAATTGACGAAGAACAAGTAAACGTATAATTTGTATGGACCATTCAGTAAAAGCTGGATGGTCTTTTTATCTATGTATTCCGCCTATTGAATCCATTTTCTGTAAAGTATAATGAGTTATAGTGAGGTGTATTTTATGAATAATTTCAGACCGAAAGTAAATTTCCCTAAAACATGGGTAGAAGTCGTAGCGGACATTATCGGCATCGGTGCGTTATTGCTAAGCCTGGTTTTCCTCCTACTTAATTGGGGAACAATACCACAAGAAATACCAGCGCACTTTGACTTTAAAGGAAATGTTGATCGCTATGGATCGAAGGTAGAGCTATTAATTTTGCCAATAATTGCGATTGCTTTGCTAATTTTAATGCAACTAGTAGAGAAAAAGCCTTGGCTTTATAATTATCCAGATCGATTAAATGAAGAGAATTTAGGGCGATTTTATACAGAGGGCCGAAAAATGATGAATTTCACAAAAAACCTTGTGAATATTATGTTTGCTTCTATTACTATCCAAGCCGTTCGAATTGCACATGGTGATATCGAATCACTTGGCTTGGGCTTACTTATTGGCATAATTGTTGTTATGACGATTGTTATTTTTTATGGCATGATTCGTATGATGAAAATAAAGTAATAAAAACAGGACTTAATTCGTAATTTATAGTAAGTTTTTGAAAATAGAAAAACTGCGTCAAATTTTAAATCGAGTATCGAAACGTTTAGGGTTGACGTTCGCAACTCGATTTTTCTTTATATTGCCGATTTCAATAGCTTCGCGGCTATTAAACGTTGGCGAATCGTAATTCCAATGATGCCTGCTAAAACAGCTTTCAGAATACCGACGATTAAAAATGGGATAAATCCACTTAAAAATGCCGCTGCATAATTAATTTGTAAAATATATTTTAGCCAAATCGAGCCTAAACTTAGGTTCACGAGCATACCTATTAAATTAGCGCTAATTGCATGGAATTTAGTGTGTCCAAATGATTGTAAGTAGAAGCCAATAATTAATGCAGTAGGAATAAAGCTAAATAAAAAGCCACCAGTTGGGCCAAATAAGATGCCAAGTCCCCCTGTGAAGCCTTGGTATACAGGGAGTCCTATCGCCCCAATTAAAACGTATAGAGAAACTGCTTGGAGGCTTTGCTTTAGTGAAAGTATTGTTGCCATTAAACCAATGGCTAGTGTTTGTCCAGTCATTGGAATCAGAGGGAGAGGGATAATAATTTGAGCCATTACCGCAATTATCGCAGCGCTAAAAGATATAATTATATAGTGGAAAATTGGTGTTTGCATAAATAATCTCCTTTGTTAACCTCGTTATTTAAAGTGGTTAACGTAAATATATTCTCTTTTCAGATAGTTGTCAATTCACTGTTGTTCAAATAATCCAAATTAAAAGAAGTTTTATTAGAATAGTAATATCCATTGACATTTAGCTTATATTTCGTCATGATATGGGAGTGAGATTTTTTTATGTACATTTTTTCTTCAATAGCTGTATTATATGTTCATTCATGGCGCTAGTTTCTAACTAGTCGAGCATAGGGTACGCGCATAAGGTATTTGAAGGGTTGTTTTATTCGTAAAACATTGATAAAGTTTTAAATTATCGCACAATAATGAGTGGGTGTTCGCATCCCTTAATTAAATACAAGCGAAGAAGGCTATGGATCAAACTATAGCTGGAGCAGTTTCTGGAGAGAACACGTATGTGTCGCCGAAGGGTTCATTATCTCAGGCAAAAGGGCAGAAAACAAAAATAGCGTTTTATAACGCTTTTTTGGGGGAGACTGCGATTTTTTTGCGGTCTCCTTTTGTATTTTCTCGTTATTTGCATTGTAAATTAATTAATTGGAGGATTTTTTATGGGACAACAAAAACTGCAACGTGGCTTAAAAAATCGCCATGTTCAGCTAATCGCTATTGGGGGAACTATTGGTACAGGGCTATTTTTAGGCTCTGGTAAAGCAATCGCACTAGCTGGACCGTCTATTTTATTTGCATATTTGATTGTCGGAATTGCGGTTTATTTTGTCATGCGTGCACTGGGTGAACTATTACTAAGCAAATCAGGCTACACGTCATTTATTGACTTCACGACAGAGTATATTGGTGAATGGGCAGGATTTATTACCGGATGGACATACTGGTTCTGCTGGATCATGGTGGCAATGGCTGATATTATAGCGGTTGGAATATATGTGCAGTATTGGTGGGACATACCACAATGGGTACCTGCAATTGTATGTTTAGTATTACTATTATTTTTAAATTTATTAACGGTGAAATTATTTGGTGAGATAGAATTTTGGTTTGCTATGATCAAAATTATCACAATAGTTGCACTTATAGGATTGGGTATTTTCTTATTAATTATCGGTTTTGAAACAGAAACTGGTAAAGTGGCTGTAAGTAATTTATGGTCGCACGGAGGCATGTTCCCGAATGGCTTAATGGGCTTCTTAATGGCTTTCCAATTAGTTGTGTTTGCGTTTGTTGGTGTTGAGCTCATTGGAGTAACAGCTTCTGAAACGGAAAATCCACAAAAAAATATTCCTTCTGCAATTAATAAAATTCCAGTGCGTATTTTAATGTTCTACATTGGTGCATTAGCGGTAATTTTAATGGTTAATCCTTGGGATACGTTGAGCGCAGATAATAGTCCGTTTGTGCAGGTGTTTGCACTTATTGGGATTCCAGTTGCAGCAGGGATCATTAACTTTGTTGTGTTAACGTCAGCAGCGTCAGCAGGTAATAGCGGCATGTTCTCGACAAGTCGTATGTTATTTAGCTTAGGATCAAATGGCCAAGCGCCGAAATCCTTTGCAAGATTAAATCGTAACTCTGTACCACAGCGTGGCCTTTTAGTGTCAGGAATTGTCGTATCAATTGGCGCACTTTTAAGTAAGTTAATTCCTGAAACTGCGTTTAGTATTGTTACTACAATTAGTGCGATTTGCTTTATCTGGGTGTGGAGCATGATCTTAATTTCGCATATTCTCTATAAAAAACGTAAGCCAAGACTGCATAAGGCATCGAAATTTAAGGCGCCATTTACGCCATTTATGAACTATGTGATTCTCGTGTTTTTTGCCTTTTTATTAGTGCTGATGTTCATTTCTAATGAAACACGTATGGCACTGTTATTAACGCCGGTTTGGTTTATACTATTGGCATTTGTTTATAAAATACGAAAATAATTTAAAAATCCTGTGGGAACTTCGGTTCTTACAGGATTTTTTTGCTCTATACTATTTGTCCTTTTGTGAGAAAAAAAGGATAGAAGAAATAAGGGAATACCTGTAGAATTAAACTATAATTAAAAACTAATTGTTAAAAATAGATTTATTTATAAAAGGCGGTTTTGTGTATGAAATTATTTCTATCCATCTTATTTTCCACTCTTTTATGTGTCGTTTTAACTTTTATTCACCCGATTATTGCAGCGTTTACTTTTGCAGGAATCGTATTAGGTTGTTTATTTAGAGGCTTATATTTGCTATATGAAATCCACGAACAAATTGTTCCTAAAAAAGATAAAGTACAAGCTGCTGTAAACCGACATTTAGAAGAAAGAGAACGTAATAATTTAAAAGAAAGCTAACCATCTAAAAATGATATTTTTTAGGTGGTTATTTTTTGGTTAAAAAATGTACATGCATAGCGAAGTGGAATAATTAAAGCTTTAATGTGAGGTTTTTACAATTTAGAAAAGGCGCTTTAATTTTGGCCAAATGGCGCTATAATAGTGTATTGATTATGATAAAATAGGGGCAAAAGGGGGGGAGATAAAATGGCGGGACGCATAATTTTACATGTTGATATGAATAGCTTTTACGCATCCGTTGAGCAGGCGCATGACCCGAAACTGAAGGGCAAGGCAATCGCAATTGCAGGTAATGTCAAAGAACGACGTGGCATTATTGTGACGAGCTCATATGAGGCACGAGCGTTCGGAATTTATACGACGATGACTGTTGGAGAAGCAATGAAAAAGTGTCCTCATTTACTTCTCCTTTCACCTGATTTCGAAAAATATCGTGAGGCGTCGCGTGCCATGTTTCAAATTCTACGTAGCTATACACCGGTAATTGAACCTGTTTCGATTGATGAAGGTTATGTTGATTTAACGGAGCTGGCTGCTACGCGTCATCCTCTTGAAATCGCGAATGAAATTCAACAACGTATATTACACGAACTTGATTTACCGTGTTCAATTGGTGTTGCACCGAATAAGTTTTTAGCGAAAACGGCGAGTGATATGAAAAAGCCAATGGGCATTACGGTACTGCGTAAGCGTGAGATTCAGCAAATACTATGGCCACTTCCTGTCATTGAAATGCACGGAATTGGCAAGCGTACCGCAGAAAAGATGAATGCCCAGCAATTGTGCACGATTGGCGATTTAGCAAATGCTGATGATCGTTTGATGCAGCGGGAGTTTGGCAAGAACGGTGTGCGTTTGAAGCAACGTGCAAATGGGGAGGATGAGCGCCCTGTTGACCCAAATGCTATATATGACACGAAAAGCGTAGGCAATTCCACAACGCTGCCACGTGATGAAACTGAGTATTATATTCTAAAAGAAACAATAGAAGGATTATCACGCAAGGTTGCAGAGAGGCTACGCGCCAAGCATTTAGCTGGAACAACGGTCATTTTGCAAATTAGGGATGGCAGCTGGCATAATCAAACCCGAAGTAAATCCCTGAAAAACGCGATTAGTGACTATGAGGATATTGTTGAAGTGGCCTGGTCACTATTTTTAAAGCACTGGGATGAAGAGCCTGTTCGCTTACTAGGTGTTACTGTATCGAACGTCATTGATAAAGGCGACCAAATCCGTCAGCTAAGCTTATTTAGCTTTGAGCATCATATTAAGGACGAGCCAATTGTGGAGCTAGTAGATGAGCTTGATCGTAAGTTTGGAAAAGGTGTTGTGCAACGTGGGATAAAAGTGAAGCAAAAAACATATGCCTCACAAACAAGCTTTAGTAAAGACTTTTTAGATGACTTAATGGAGGATTAACAGCGGGTAAGAAATAACGTTCTACGTCAAATGTTGGGGTGTACCAGAAATTAGTCATTAATTTCAGACACCCTTTCTCACGAAAGGCGTTGATTGGAGCTCCGTGGGCCCGAGGGCCAGCAGGATGCTGGTCATGGAAGCGTTGCGCTCACGACGAGCGCGCTCTTAGCTTCCCTACCTATTTTCTGGGGGCACGGCTCCAACTAACTAATT
>JAZLIT010000123.1:0-22729 GCA_045617525.1 Solibacillus sp.
AAGCCACTTCCTGTTACGGAAGAAGCTTAATTCACACAGAACGCTGAAATTATCTTCACATTCTGCTAAACTTAATGGACCAACTAAATTAGGGGTCGGTTACACATGTCTATTCAGATTTATATTTTAAGTAAATTAATGGATGAAAATAATTATCCATATAAATTAAAAAAACAACTATCCGAGCCCATTCCCTTTGATAAAATGGGTAATCTAACGGAAAGTAAATTATATTATCATTTTGAATCACTAACAAAACAGGGCTTTATCGAACCTGTCGAAGTGATTAAAGAAATGCATCGTCCAGATAAACAAGTATTTGCGATTACTGAAAAAGGGCGAAAAAAGTTGCCTATGCTAATCTATCAAGTATTCGAAAAAGCCCAGGCTTTATCGGAAATGATTGTTGGCCTGGCGTTCATTCAATTTGTGGACCGAGCGAAAGTGATTTCTATTTTAGAAGAAAAAATTGCAAAAGCTCGCGAAAACAAATTATATTTGAATGATATTTATACCCAGATAAACGCAACCGGCAGCGCAAAAGAATTGATACATTTCTATGAAGGTTATTTTAACAACCGTATAGACCTTGAGCTTAATTGGCAAGAAGATCTATTAGAGAAAATCAAAACCCACATTATTTAAATTTAAAAACCCGTAAAATCTTGATTCACAAGATTTCACGGGTTTTTAATTAATTGGCAAATGGTAAGCTTGCCAATAAACTATTATAAAGAGTCACAATAACATATAACACCGCTGCAAAAAGTACAGCCCACACAATAATCTCAAAAACTATTAATCCGATTACACCTAAAATAGACATATAATGACTCATTTTATAAATCGTATAAATAAAATAGCTGAAAATTGTTATTGCCAAAATTCCCGTCAAAATGAAGAATGATTGCATCCCCGCAATCGTAGCAAGTGCACCAAAGAAAAAGATTACATAGCCACCTCGCGCAACATTGATTGCTTGCCCGTCCTTATCCTTCGAAAAAAACAACATGCCTAGCTCATGAATCGTTTCTCCAATTAATTTGAGTGCTGAAAAGAACATGAAAAATAAAAGTGCAAGTAATATTAATAAAAATAGTCTTAGTTCGAAATCTGATAAAAACTCACGCATCCCACTATAAACACCAATTGCATGAAACAGATCCATTGATTGTGTAACTGTATAAACACCAAAAGTTAAACTTAGTAAAATCACCGTGATAAACGGTAAATAACCATAAAGATAAGGATTTTTCATTAAATAATTTCTCCATTTTTCTCTCGATTGCTTCATATATATAATAGCCAGTTTTCTTGCCTTAATGCAACTGTATGTACGACACAAGGAAATGCATTTCCCTTATCTATCATGTATACTTACTACAATAAGTATAGGTTTATAAAGGAAAGGGGGATAAATCGATGCAGGTTCTGGCTATTTTCTTGCCAATCGTTTTTGCTTTGATTTTACCTTTATTATTTAAGAAAGTTCGTTTAATCCATACTGGTTGGTTTATGCTAATCATCCCAGTTACGCTTGTTATCTACTACTCTACTTTTATTAGCGCTGTTGCAAATGGGCGTTCATTTACAAGTAAATTTTCATGGATTCCATCTTTAAATATCGATGTTAGCTCCTATATCGATGGCCTCAGTTTGTTATTCTCTCTATTAATAAGCGGAATTGGTGCACTCGTTATTTTGTATTCAATTTTCTATTTAGAAAAAACGAAGGAACAGCTACATAACTTTTATATTTATTTATCGATGTTTATGACGGCAATGCTTGGTGTTGTTCAGTCCGACCATTTAATTGCGCTTTATTTCTTCTGGGAATTAACATCAATTTCATCTTTCTTGCTTATTGGATATTGGTTTACACGAGATGCTTCACGTTTTGGAGCTCTTAAATCAATGATGATTACCGTAGCTGGTGGTCTATTAATGCTTGGTGGATTTGTGTTATTAGCAATGATGGGTGGCACTTATTCTATCCGTGAATTAGTGAAGGTAGCACCTGAACTTTTAGCAGAGCCATATTTTGTGTTAGCACTTGTACTTGTTTTACTTGGTGCCTTCACGAAATCAGCACAGTTCCCGTTCTATATTTGGCTTCCTGATGCGATGGAAGCACCTACACCTGTAAGTGCTTACCTACATTCGGCAACAATGGTGAAAGCGGGCATTTATTTAGTGGCACGTTTCACACCGATTTTTGCAGCATCTGAAGTTTGGGTTTGGCTTGTAACGGGTGTTGGGTTAATCACCTTATTCTGGGGTTCAATTTTTGCTGTGAAGCAGACTGATTTAAAGGCGATACTTGCCTTCTCTACTGTTAGTCAGCTCGGGCTAATTATGGCCTTATTGGGTGCTGGCTCAATGTCTTACCATGTCTCTGGTGCAGAGGGGACAATTTTCAAATACGCTGCATTCGCCGCGATTTTCCATGTAATTAACCACGCTACTTTTAAAGGAAGCTTATTCATGATTGCTGGTATTGTTGACCATGAAACAGGGACGCGCAATATACGTAAGCTTGGTGGTTTAATGAGCTTAATGCCTGTATCATTCTCTATTGCAATGATTGGCAGCTTTTCTATGGCAGGTATTCCATTTTTCAATGGGTTCTTAAGTAAGGAAATGTTTTTAACCGCGATGTTATCAATAGTACAATTTGATTTCTTTAATTTTGAAACTTTCGGAATTATATTCCCTGTTATTGCTTGGATTGCGAGCGTATTTACATTTGTGTATAGTATGTATTTCGTGTTCCATACATTTACAGGTACGGGTGCTGTGGCAAAGCTTCCTAAAAAACCACACGAGGCGCCTGTTGGGTTGCTTATTTCACCTATTATTTTAGCCACTCTTGTAGTCGTTATTTTCTTTATCCCGAACTTAATAGCAGATACGTTTATCAAACCTGCTGTATTTGCCATTCAACCATTTTTATATAGTTCACCTGCTGCAATTGATATTACAGTGAAGGCATGGCACGGGTTTAATACCGAACTATGGATGACACTTGGCATTTTTATGGTTGGCTTTGCTTTATTCATAACACTTGCGAAATGGCAAAAGATTTATGCATTATGGCCTAAAAAATTTACATTGAATACCCTATACCAAATTATGATGGTCAACGTTTTAGAGAAGGGTACGGAACGCTTTTCTAAACATTTTATGACGGGTTCTATCCGCACCTATATTAAATACATGTTGAGTGCCATTTCGATTATCGTGATTGGCACATTATTTACGCAAAATGGCTTTAAATTTACGCTTGAAGGTACAAGTCCGATTTCGCTTTATGCGATTCCACTTGTCATTGTTCTTCTAATAGGTACATTAGTGGCCGTTTTCGCAAAATCGCGCATTACATCCATTGTTGGGTTAGGCGTCGTCGGCTATTCCGTTGCCCTATTCTTCGTGCTATTTAATGCGCCAGACTTAGCGTTGACGCAGCTTGTTATTGAAACAATTTCAGTCGCATTGTTCTTAATGGTCTTTTACCATATGCCAAAGATGAAAAAACCCTTTGAGCATAAACGCTTCCAGTTCGGACGCATACTAGTATCTGTTCTTGTTGGTGTGATGGTAACACTTATTGCCCTTGCTGCACAATCTCAAAAACTAGTGCCTTCTATTAAAACCTATTATGAAGAAACCGTTTACTCACTCGCTGGTGGCGGAAACATCGTCAACGTTATTTTAGTTGACTATCGTGGGTTCGATACGCTTTTCGAAATTACGGTATTAAGCATTGCTGGAATGGGTATCTATGCCATGATTAAGCTACGTCTTTCAAAAAAGGAGCGAGATCATGAGAGCGAATAATTTAATTATCCAATTTACATCAAAAATTGTATTCTTCATTATAGTCTTTTTCGCTGTTCACATCTTCTTCGCTGGCCACTATACACCGGGTGGAGGATTCGTAGGCGGTTTACTTGCAGCAAGTGCGATCGTACTGCTTATCATTACCTTTGATTTAAAAACAGTGCAAAGGATTATTCCAGTGAATTTTATGGTCGTTACTGGAAGTGGACTGTTGATCGCCTTCATGACGGCGGCTTTCCCGTTGTTGTTAGACGATCCATTTTTCACGCATTACTATGATTACTTCACATTGCCGATTATCGGAAAGACATCGCTTCATACAGCAGCTCTTTTCGATCTTGGGGTGTTCTTAGTTGTTGTCGGAGTTACGATGACCATTATTCAAACGATTGGAGAGGATGAATAATGGAAATATTAATGGCCTTTGTTTGCGGCTTTTTATTTATGGCAGCGGTTTATTTAATCCTGTCGAAAAGCTTACTACGTATCATTATCGGCACAGGGCTCCTTAGTCATGGTGCACATTTATTAATTTTATCAATGGGCGGTTTAGGTGGCTCTGCTCCCCCTGTCTTAACAGAAGGGGTAACCGACTTTGCAGACCCACTCCCGCAGGCGCTTATTTTAACGGCCATTGTTATTGCCTTTGGGGTAACAGCCTTTATTTTAGTACTAGCGTATCGTACCTACCAGGAGCTGAAAACGGACGATATGACCGAATTATTGAAAGGAAGTGTAGAGGATGAGTAACTTCCTATTGTTCCCTATCATTATTCCCTTTTTCTTTGCAATGATTTTAATGTTCCTGCAAAGAAAAATTATTTTGCAACGCGTTATTACGTTAATTGCCCTGTTGTGCTCAAGTATTTCTGCCCTATTGCTTCTGTTAAAAGTAGAGCAGGATGGAATTCAAACGCTGACATTCGGTAGCTGGCCAGCGCCATTCGGTATTACAATGGTGTCTGATCATGTATCTGCACTACTTGTCCTAACGTCATCGATTATTGCCTTTTTCATTGTCTGGTATGGCTTTGAATTAATTGGAGAAGGACGCGAGCGTCACTTTTATTATCCAGCCGTTTTATTAATTATTACAGGTGTTAATGGGGCCTTTACAACAGGCGATATTTTCAACTTATTCGTATTTTTTGAAGTGTTGCTAATGTCTTCTTATCTATTGATTGTATTAGGTGGTGAAAAGTCCCAGCTTCGCGAATCACTGAAATATATTTTAATAAATATAATTTCATCAGCGCTATTCGTTATTGCAGTAGCCTATTTATATTCCGTTGTTGGAACGTTAAATATGGCGGACATTGGCAGTAAAATCGCAGAAGTAAATCAACCCGGGATTATTACAACAATTGCCGTATTATTCTTAATGGTATTCGGATTAAAGGCAGCCATTTTCCCATTGTATTTCTGGCTACCTAGCGCGTATTCAGCCGCGCCAATTCCTGTTCTTGCATTATTCGGAGCCTTGCTTACAAAAGTCGGCGTATACGCAATTACACGTACATATACGCTGTTCTTTGTAAACGACCTAGCTTATACGCATGAACTACTTCTTATTTTATCTGTGATTACAATTGTAGCAGGATGCATTGGGGCACTCGCACATTTCGATGTGAAGCAAATTATTATTTATAACATCGTCATCGCTGTAGGTGTCATTTTATTCGGGGTTGCTCAAATGAATGAAACTGCACTAATGGGCGCAATGTTTTACTTAGTACATGACATGCTAATTAAAGCGGCTTTATTCATGCTTATTGGGATCATCATTTACATCACAGGCACGACCGATCTACGTAAAATGGGTGGCTTAATGAATAAGTATCCGACACTTGGCTGGTTTTATTTAATTGCTGCTTTTGGACTTGCAGGGATTCCACCACTTAGCGGTTTTGTAGGGAAACTACTTATCGTTCAAGGCGGCTTTGCTGAAGGGAATATTTGGTCAACACTTCTACTTTTAGCATCGAGCTTACTTGTTTTATTATCTGTCATGCGTATTTTCCTCTATGTATTTTGGGGTGGAGAAAAGGAAACGAGCCGAGACATTCCTAAAGCTACATTTAATAAATTATTTTATCCAACTGGAACGCTTGTGCTCTTAACTGTTGCGTATGGGGTTGGAGCTGAATGGATTACACCGTTTATGCAGGGAGCTGCCAACGTTTTATCGAACCCTACGCTTTACATCGAGGCTGTTTTGAAAGGAGGCAATTAATATGGCATTTCAGCTTTTATTAAATGTTCTATTGGCATTCATTTGGATGTTCTTGTCCTCTAACTATACAGTAAGCGGGTTAATCATTGGCTTCCTAATTGGCTTGATTTGCTTAATTGCCATGCAAAAAATGATTGGGGATCGATTATATATTGGCCGAATTTGGGCACTAGTGAAGTTATCATTACTCTTTTTAAAAGAGCTGATTTTAGCAAACATCGCCGTTTTAAAAGTCGTTTTAAGCCCTAAATTAGACATGCAACCTGCATTTTTCAAATACGAAACGCAGCTAACGAAGGACTGGGAAATTACACTTTTATCTAGTCTAATTACCTTAACGCCTGGTACAATTGTCGTTCACCTTTCAGACGATTCGAAGGCGTTATATATTCATGCAATCGATGCTACTGATATTGATGAAACCGTTGCATCAATTCGCGATTCATTTGAAAAAGCAATACTGGAGGTGAGCCGCGCATGACTGCTTTCATTATCGGTTCAATTGTCATTGTTACGCTTTCTATGATTGGTGTTTCCTACCGACTCGTTAAAGGACCCCATTCGAGTGACCGCGTAATTGCACTCGATACAATTGGGATATTTTTAATTTGTGTGATTGGTCTATTTTCGATAATAGTTGAAACATCTTTTTTCCTTGAAATCATTTTATTAATTGCGATTTTATCATTTATCGGTACGGTTGCTTTCTCAAAATTCATTGAGAAAGGAGACATCATCGACCGTGACAATTCTAGCAAATAGTTTAATTATCTTCTTCATCGTTGTTGGTGTCTTATTTATCGTCGTAACGGCGATTGGCTTATTCCGACTACCAGATTTCTATACACGTGCTCACGCTTCTTCTAAAAGCGCTACGCTCGGGGTAATGTCCGTTTTGATTGGGGTATTCCTTCATTTCTGGTTAATCGAAGGTCATTTCAATCCTCGTATTTTATTAGGGATTTTATTCATCTTCATTACAAGTCCTGTAGGCGGCCACATCATGAGTCGCTCTTCGTATATCGCTGGTGTAAAGCCTTGGAAAGGTACAGTACACGATGAGCTTAAAGATGAAATCAATCGAATGAAAAAAGAACAAAACATTAAATAACTGATTTAAAAAGATTGCACCCCACTTATGTGAGTTGCAATCTTTTTTTGTTGCCCATTTAACTTACCAATTACGTCTGCGTCGGTATCGTTGTGGGTACACAGGTCCTGGAGCAAACGGGTTACCTAAAGTACCACCTAAATAGCCGCCTAATAATCCGCCAAGAAACGGTGCACCTACCTGAACAAATGGCTGATATGGTTGATATGGCGGGTATGACGGATACTGCTGATATGGCGGGTACTGCGGGTACTGTTGATATGGACCTCTAAAATACGGATTTACCATTACATTCCTCCTCAAGCCATCCTATTCATTATTAAAGTTAATCGTTAGACATTTATTCCCCTTTATCGTAATAACTCGCTAATAATTACTAGAAGCTAAGTAAAAAAAGCGTTGCGTAATAAATAAAAGGCCATTTGCTCTTTAGCAAATGGCCTTTCTCATTACCCTATTCTTCTTGTTCTTCGCCTAATAGTTCGACAAAGGTAGCCAGTGTACGAACCATTGCACCCGTACCACCTTTAGGTCCTAAATCATATGGCGCTGTTGCATCCGATGTACCTGCGATATCTAAATGAATCCAAGGTGTTTCCTCAGCAAATTCACCCACGAAGCCACCGCCAAAAATCATATGACCATCACGACCTGGTGAATTATTTAAATCCGCCATATCTGATTTACGAATACGCTTTTTATCGCTCTCCGTTAAAGGTAATTGCCACACAAACTCCCCTGTTTCAGCCGCTGCCTCTTTGAAGCTTGCAAAGAATGCATCATCATTCGTAAGCGCACCTGTTTTATCCATACCAAGCGCAACAATTACGCCACCTGTTAATGTAGCGGCATCGATTAATTGCGTTGCACCCTGCTGCAACGCATACGTAATTGCATCTGCAAGTACAAGTCGTCCTTCAGCATCCGTATTTAATACTTCAACTGTTTTACCGCTATACGTAGTAATTACATCATCTGGCTTGAACGCTGCACCTGAAACCATGTTATCTGTCGAGCCAATTACCGCAACAACGTTTTTATTCGGACGTGTCTCACCAATAATTTGCATTGCACCCAGCACTGCTGCTGCGCCGCCCATATCGCCCTTCATCCCAACCATGCTCTCACGTGGCTTCAATGAATAACCGCCTGTATCATAAGTTACACCCTTACCAACTAGTCCAATTACATCATCCCAGTTTTCAGTTGCCTGGTATTTTAATGTGATCATGCGTGGCTCTTCTACAGAACCAAGGTTAACACTTAAAATACCGCCCATGCCAAGCTCTTCCATCTGCTCTTTATTTAAAATTTCTACTTCGAAATCATATTTTTCAGCTAGCTCAACTGCATAGTTTGCAAGGTCAGTTGCTGTTAACATGTTCGGAGGTAAGTTCACTAAGCTACGTGCTTCATTAACTGCATCTGCATAAATTCGGCCTACTTGAAAGCTTGACGCTACTTCATCGATATCAGCTGCAGTTATTAATTCTACTGATTCAAAATACGTATCAACCTCATTTGAAGATGTTTTGTAGTTCGGAATTGTGTAATAGCCTAATGCTGAACCTTCACCTGCTAAATGGGCTGCGTCCATCACGTCGATTTCATCTGTTGTGAATGAATCCATCCAAATCGCTACACCCGATTGTTTTAATGCTTTTAGCTCTTTTCCTGCTAAACCAAACGCTTCACGTACATCTTGCTCCACTAGGTTTTTCTTTTCTCCTAAGCCCACAAATAAGATACGCTTAATCGATGTGTTCGCCGAAGTAACTGGTATTTTCGTTAGTTTCTTTTTATCTGTTGAAATCTCTCCAACTTGAATCCAGTTTGTTAATTCCTCACCGAAAAATGCTGGGAAGGCATCCCAATTATTCATTTGTTCACGATGCTTTTGTACACCTACGATTAACGTTTCACTTGTGACTTGTTCAAATGTTGTATGTTGCTTGTTAATATTCATAATAATACCTCCATTTCATATCTATCTTTCCATTATACTCCTATCGCTATTAATTCGGGAAACGAAATTTCAATAATTTAATCTTTCTAACATACAATTTGATATAATTTATTGTATACAATTACGTTCTCAAATAGGGTGGTGAATTATTGCAAGACTTTCTAAATATACCTTTATTGCTAGGGATTTTCGCGATACTCATTGCGCAACTTTTAAAAGTTCCAATCTATTATTTTGCCACAAAAAAATGGAACTGGTCCATGTTCAAAACAACTGGTTCGATGCCAAGCTCACACGCGGCAGGTGTTATGGCTGTTGCAACTAGCATCGGTCTAGAGACAGGATTCAACTCCCCAACCTTTGCAGTTGCTAGTATGCTAGCAGGTGTCGTTATGTACGACGCAACGGGGATCCGTTTTCAAGCAGGCAAACATGCAAGTGCACTAAATGAACTGCGCCAGGATTTAACGATCTTCTTCAATGAAATTAAACGTTGGCCCGTCCTAAATGAAGCAGAAAAAAAAGAAGATTTAAAAACCTTGCTCGGGCATAAAAGAAGTGAAGTACTTGCTGGAGCAGTAACTGGTGCACTATTAGCATTCGTCGTATATGCGCTTATTTAAATCGAGACTTGCTGACTTTTCAACCTTGGCATCCACTAGGCTCTGACTTTCAGTGAAGAGAATTGAGGTTTAAAAATGGTTTATTTTTTAGTTGGTATCGCTGGGGCTCTGGGATCAATTTTAAGATATTTGATTGGTATTTCATTATTTACGAATAGTTCGTTCCCCTTTGCAACATTAAGTATTAATCTAATCGGAAGTTTTATATTGGCTTGGTTAACAACCAGCCTATTTAAGAAGATTATTGTCCCGCCAGCTGTATCGACAGCAATTGTAACAGGATTTGTTGGTTCCTTTACCACTTTTTCAGCAGTAAGTGTAGAAACAGTTGCATTGTTTAGTAATGGAGATATATTGCTTGGCGTTCTTTACGTTTTAGCAAGCGTTTTCGGAGGATTATTAATGAGCAGATTAGGCTTCAGAGTGAGTAAGGGGGTATCGAAATCTTGACAATGGTACATATATTAGTAGTCGGAATTGGTGGTTTTTTCGGAGCGATAGCTCGTTATTCCATTAGTAAATATATAAATAATAAATCTAGATTCACAATTCCACTCGGAACCCTAACGGTAAATTTAGTCGGAGCCTTTCTTTTAGGAATACTAACTGGAGCACAGGCTGACACATTAGTTATTCTTTTATATGGGACTGGATTTTTGGGTGCGTTTACTACCTTCTCTACTTTGAAATTAGAAATGATACAATTGCACCTAAACAATTATAAAAAAGAATTTATATTTTATGCAGCAACTACCTATGGTGGTGGTCTAATCTCGGCTTATCTAGGCCACAAAATTGGTGTTCTATTTACTTGAAAATCTATCTGATTCACAAAATACCATAATAAAAGACAGCTTTATTCTACAAGTTTCCTAGAATAAAGCTGTCTTTTTCTTAAGCAATAACCTTTCCAGAAAACCGCCTTTTTAAAACATTCGATAGCCATTTTTACGTAATAAAATCATTACGATTCCGGCTACAATCGCCCCGGCAAAACCACCTGACAAAATCGAGATATCTGCAATATGTAGTGCCTGCAACTTATCCCAAAGCGCTGGAAATGCTGTACCTGAATTAAAGAAATAATCTAAAAAGCTTACTTCGTCGACGATAAATACTACAATAATTGGATAAATAATTGCCATTAGCCACGTCATACGTAGAAGCATGTTTAGTAAGAAGCCAATACCAAAAAACATAATAAAGAATAATACAATTGAAATAATTAACTCAACAACTGAAATTGAACCCATTTATGTAGACCTCCATTTTCCTTCCATAAGTTTACATGAATCAAGACTTGCTTTCAATTGAATTGCAAATATAGTCGCAATACTGTAAATTTTACAACTATTTTAATCCTTCTTTTTAAAATAAAGTTGGTATTGCGTATAGCCAAATTGAGGGCCGGGATCATTTCCTATAATCTTTGTATGTATAAATTGATGCACGTGGTGACGCGCCATTTCAAGAAGCATAGTTGATGCTAATGGATCTTCCATCAATTGCTTTGGCGTCATCCACTGAACTTCGTCAATTTCTCCTTGTTGCGCAATTACCTTTGCATTTTGATCAAGTAGTTTACTATAAAAAATCGCCATATTATCGCTTATTTTATTGTTTATGACACCTGAGCGAAAGCCAATCAAGCCAATTACCTCACACTCTATGCCTGTTTCTTCGAGTACTTCGCGCATCGCTGCCATTTCAACCGTTTCGGCCTCCTGCACAAATCCTGCTGGTAGTGACCAATACCCTTTAAGTCCACTATAAGCCTTCTTAACAACGAGCCATTCACCATTTTTATTTTCAACGACATTCGCTACGCCTAGCCATATATTCCCGCGATCCTTTTTCAAAGCGCTCCCCCTTTTAAGAAGTAATTACTTTTAGTATACCTAAAAGAGTAGTTCGGACGCCATTTTACATACGTAAAAATGTAAGAATAAAAAAAAGCGCTAAAGAACTCTTTTTTAAGGTTTCTCCAGCGCATCCATTTTTTTACTCTCCCTCTTCTTCAGGGAACACCCCTTTATTAAATGTTTCACCTGTTACTTCATCAATATAATTTATTTCCATTTTATATTCTGAATCGTCCTTACCCGACAAGGCGTGATAATAAGCCGAACCCAATAATAAAGTGAAAGGTGCAAGGCTGTCAAAACTATTTTCGAAAGTAGCTTGATCTACTTTCATATCAAACTCCGTAAAATCCTTATTAAAAGAAATTTCTTTTATAGACGGAAAATCCGAACTATCTACAATTTCTTGAATCGATTCAATCAAGCTCGTTTCCATTTCACTTAGTAATTTTTTATGTTCTTTTTTTGATAATTTATACGTTATAGAGCCATCTGCATTAATCTTCACATCTTTCGCTCCATCTTCCGTTGCATCCGCAATAATTTCTTCTTCTGTTTGCCCCTCGAAGAATGTTGCTGGTAAATTAATTTCTACATCAAGTAAACCTTTATCAACCGAAACGCCTTCTTCAGATGTTTCACCCTTCTCCTGATTTTCAACGTCGTTCCCTTTATTATCAGTAGTGCCATCCCCACATGCAGCTAGTAATGTAACTGTCATCGTTACGCCAAGCATCCATTTTTTCATTAATTAGTCCCCTTTTCTACTGAGAAAAATACATTTTTCCCGTTTCCATCTTCATAAACAACTAGAATTGAATCGTCTTTTTTAACTTGACCAATAACATACCCTAAAGTACTTCCACCTGCATAAATCTCGGCACCTAAAGTTGGCTCAAACACTACAGAAACAGATTCGTATGGTGAACCGTCTGCACCAATAAAGTTAAAATCATAATCCGAAATATAAAAAGCATCATCTTGCGTAGCCGCTTCTTTTACTGTAGCGGTTACTTTAAATGCCACATATTCATAGCCTTCAACAGGTGCTTCATTAAATTCATTTTGCGCAATTGCTTTTTCATACACACTTTCTCCACGCTCTACCTCTGTAATTAATAGTTCAACAACCGCATCATGACCATCAAAGTTTGCATCAAAAATTTGATGCTGCACAGTATGATTTTGACCTACAGGAACGGGATTTGATCTACTACCAAATGTATTTACCTCTTTCTTCTCTTCTTTCGTTGTATTTTCAGTTTCAACTTTCTCTGTATCCGAAGTACCTTTATCAACTGATGATATCGTTTGCTTTTCATCCCCACAAGCTGCAACAAAAGTTAAACATGCCATTAAAAATAATATTTTTTTCACAAATAACACTCCTACTTACTAGTAATATAATAATTTTATTATAATGAACGTATTATGTAAACTAAATATTTCCCTATCTAAGTATTTATCCCTACTAATTACTCCTTATTATTTCTTATCTGTATAGTCGATTAATTCCATAAAAAAACCGCCCCAAGAAAATCGAGGGCGGTTGGAAAAATTTTATTATAAGAAATTGAATTTCCCTTTTTTCAGAACTAAACCTGCTCCACCTACAAGGAAAAGTGCACGGTCATCTACAATTTTTTTAAGAGCGTTCGCTGTTTTACCAGTGAACTTTTTACCCATAGCATCACCGATAGCATCACCGTGACCTAATGAACATACTGCACCTTTATCACTGTATACAAAAGTTTCAGTATCTTCATTTTTAATAAGGTGTTTAATGTTTTTCGCAATTGTTACTGCTTGTTGCATAGCAATTTGAGCAGTTGGTGGGTAAGGACGGCCAGCTTCTTCATTTAGAAGGAATGCACAGTCACCTACTACGAATACATCGTCAAATCCTGGTGCACGCATGTCTTTACGTACAGCAATACGCGCACGGTTAGACTCGATACCTGAAGTTTCAACTAGATGGTTACCACGTACACCTGCAGCCCATACTACTGTACCAGCCTTGATGAATTCGATTTCGTCTTCACCTTTTTTAATATTAACACCTTCTGGAGTAGCTTCAACAACTGGCGTACCAATTGAGAATTCAACACCTTTAGCAGCTAATGAAGTTTTTGCATATTCCACTAATTTTGGATCGAAGCCTGGTAATACCATTGGAGCAGCTTCTACACATAAGAGACGTACTTTTTCTTTCGGTACATCAAACTCTTTGCAAAGCTCAGGAACACGGTTTCCAAGCTCTCCTAGGAATTCGATACCAGTGAATCCAGCACCACCAACGATAATAGTTAATTTGCTGTCATCACGTACTTCATCTAATGACCAAGTAGCGAATTGATATTCGATATGCTCACGTACACGGCGAGCAGTATTAATGTCAGAGAAAGATAATGCATATTCTTTTAAGCCTGGGATTCCGAAAGTTTCACCTTCAAAGCCAAGTCCTAATACTAAATAATCATATGTGAATTCGCCAGCAGTAGTTCCTACTTGCTTACTATTTACATCAATGCTTGTTACAGCTGCTTGTACGAATTTTACATCTTTATTGATTACGCTTGCAATTGGGTAACGCGCAGCTTCTGGAGAAATTGTACCAGCGCCAACTTCGTGTAACCAAGTTGTTTCATAGTGGTAATCGTTTTTGTTGATTAAAGTAATTTCAGCTTGCTCTGCGCCTAATTGTTTTTGTAAATTAACGACAGTAGTTAAACCACCGTAACCTGCACCTAATACTAAAATTTTTGGTCTATTCACTTTATTCAAAACTCCTTTAAATTTAATTTACTAACAAAATGTTTATAAAAAGCGGTACAAAAATAACTTATTAGGTCCATTTCGCTAATACGACACGATTTCGACATAAAGAACTCTATTTTATATTAGACCTTTTAGGTTACAATTTCAATTAAATTAATTCCTGACACCATAAATTTTACTATATGTACTATACTTTAGTTAAAAATATATTTTTTACCTTTTAAATTCATCTAAAATGACCCCAAAAAAAGACACGGAATCTGTAATTTCCATGTCTTTTCTTTATTATCCCAATACTAATTGATTACATTATGCTCATATAAATATTCATAAGAAATATCGATAAATAAATACTCGTTTTCCTTCAGTGCCATTGAAAATGTACGCGTTAATTCGCCCGTTTCAATATCGATATAGCTTTGTGAAAGCTCCCCTTTTAAATCATTACGCATTTTAATAATATTCATTAAGTAATAAGGGCGCCAGCTCCAGTTCTTACCTTTCGTCTCTGGCTGCTCTATCCACTGCCCTTCACGTCGTACAATATTTGATGTCGTTTGGAACCCCTCGCCATCACAAATATATAAGCGGAATGCAAATGAATCGAAGCGTTCTCCTAGTTTATACATCGAAGCAATTTGAGTGCTATTCGGTTGAATATCCTCTACAGTTTGAAGAATTTGACGCTCCAATAATTTTAATTGCTCATACTTTTGCTCCAATTGCTTTTTCTCGGTCGCAATAAATTGCTCGCACTCCTTTTTAAAGCGCTCCTTCAGAGTATCTGGAGCAATAAATCCACTTTGAGGTCCTTCTAAATATTCCCCTTTATAATAACGCGCGCCTGTTTTCCACCCTTGTTGAAGCTGATAACTAGTTTCAATTTTCTCTATTAAAAGCGAAGCACCAATTTTAAATGCTAGTGAACGAATCGTCGAAAATACGGGGTTACGTGCACCCCATCTATTATAATTTAATTGATTAATATTTATTTTCAATACAGTTGGCTCAAGTAATAAAATATGCTCCAGATGACTTGAAGGTCCTACCTCATTTAATGCCACTTTGATACCAAAAGTTTTAAAATAACGCATCATATGATGTAATGACTTAATATCACCTGCATACATATGCTCCTTCATCACAAGCATTACATTTGATAAACGGCCTTCACCAAGTGTCTCTAACAACATTTGTAGGAAGTTTTCCCCAATGTCATGCATTAATAAATCAGGATTACATGGTACATATAAATCTATATTTTGTAATTCATGTTTCATTGATTCAATCGCTTGCTTTACTACGATTAGCTCAATTTCAGCTCGTATTTCAATCGGAACATCGACAGCACTTGTAACTGCTTCAATATTAATTATTTTCTCGCCATCTTTAATTTGCCCAATTATTTCATACGCAACAATTTCATGTTGATCTGCACTGTAAATTGGCTCATATAAAACTTCAACTTGATCTAACCTATCTAACACTTTTAATGCATCCATTTTATAGCCTCCTATATAAGCCTTAAAACAATCATAAATCATCTTGTTTTTTTTATCAAAATAATCTTATAATTCACCTCTTATATCAGACGTTTTCAGTTGGATTAAGTTACTTATGTGCCACCAAAATGATTTACTCATAAAAAATCCCCTTTTGATTTAATGCTTTACAACATTCAAAATCAAAAGAGGCTCAATTTAACCTACTATAAAATTTCATGAATTATGACTTATCGTATTGAGGTATGTACATTAGGAAAAAAAGCCTTCCTTATTTCATATGTTTTTTCAACATACAAAACAAGAAGGCTTCTTTAGGTCCAAATTTACTCACATACTTGTGGTTCACTTTCACGTACAGCTGATTTAAACGAAGACCCACAGCCACATGAAGCAATTGCATTCGGATTTTCGATAGTAAAGCCACCGCCCATTAGCGATTGCTTGAAATCAATTTTTGTGCCTTCGATTATTGGGGCATCTTCTTTTGCTACGATTAACTCGATGTCATGCTGTGTATCAAAATAATCCTTTTCGTTGTCTGCCTTATCAAATGCCATTCCATAAGAAAGGCCACTACAGCCACCGCCTTTTACTGCAATCCGAAGAAAAGCTCCCTCTTCTTCATTATGTTTTTGCATCTCTTTAATTTGAAATGCTGCCGATTCTGTAATAATTACTACTTGCTTCTTGTCGCTCATCCGAATCACCCTTCCTTGTATCCTTATCATATCAATTAAGAACGTTTTTTGACAACAAATGCGATCCATAAAAAATAAGTAAAAAGGGCTATTTTATACTAATTTTTGCATAATAACTTTATGATATAATAGTATTAATATTTACATAGAGAGGTCTGATAAAAATGGAAATTTCTCCTTTTTACGAAAAAAGTATGACATGTATAAATTGCAAAAAAGACTTCCCTACTTTAAAAGTACGTACAAAAAGCGTTCGCGTTATGCATTCTGAGTCAGATTTCCAACCAATATATGCTGACGACCAAGTTAATGCATTATCTTACAATGTTTTCGTTTGCGAACATTGTGGATTTTCATTTACTGAGGATTTCACTAAGTATTTTGCCCCGGGTGTTGCAGAAGATATCCAAAAACAAATTACAAGTAAATGGATCCATCACGATTTCAAAGGTGAGCGTTCAATTTCACAAGCAATCCAAGCGTATAAGTTAGCCTTTTTATGTGCAACACTAAAAAAAGAAAAATTTGTGATTACGGCTGGACTAGCCCTTCGCCTTACATGGTTATATCGTGGACTTAAATCAGAAAATCAAGAAAAACGCTTTATGCAAATTTCTCGCGATCATTATTTGGAATCCTATTCAAATGAAGATTATACAAGTACTCAAATGTCGGGGGTACGCGTCATGTATATGATTGGCGAGCTTTCCCGTAGACTAGGGGACTATACAAATGCAAGCCGTTTCTTCTCTCGCGTAATTGAGAATCAACGTGATGGTGGTGAGGCAAAGCTTGTTGATATGGCGAAAGAACAATGGGAGCTTGTACGTCAAGCACGTGGCCAACACTCGGAAATTAAAGCTGAAGAAGCTTAAAAGAGATCGGCATTGTATGCCGACCTCTTTTATTTTTGAATAGAAGTAATCTTCTCTCCATAAGTATGAACTTAATTTTACGCTTAACGCGCTTCATGCATTTTTAATTAAAATACTTGTTCTACTTCTACAATTCCTGGAACCTCTTCTAAAAGTGCGCGTTCAATACCCGCTTTTAGTGTGATTGTTGAAGATGGGCAGCTACCGCATGCACCTAATAAACGTAGTTTAACAACACCGTCTTCAATGTCTACTAGTTCACAATCTCCTCCGTCACGTAATAAAAACGGACGCAATTTATCTAAAACTTCTTGTACTTGTTCATGTTGTTCAACTTCTGTCATTTTTCTCGACTCCTCTCACTAAAATTATTATAATGTGAAGGAGTAAAAAAATCCATTATTGAATAGCGAAAGGTCGGTATAAAATGGAGAAAAATTATCCAATGATCGAAATTTTTGGTGCGGACATTATTTGTGCGAGCTGTGTGAACGCGCCCTCTTCTAAAGATACATACGAATGGCTTGAGGCAGCAATTAGCAGAAAATATCCAGAACACCCCTTTTCAATCCGTTTTATCGATATCGAATCTCCTTTAACGGATGCACGTGAGCAAGATTTTGCAGCACGCATCGCAGAAGATGAATACTTTTATCCACTCGTGTTAATTAATGATGAAGTAGTAGGTGAAGGCTACATACAAATTAAGCCTGTCTTCACAAAATTAGAAAGCTTAGGTTTTACGTCCGTTGACTAAATAAAAAAGGCTCTATGTAAAATGTTGGGGTGTACCTGGAATTAGTCATTAATTTCAGTACACCCTTTCTCACGAATGGCGTTGATTGGAGCTCCGTGGGCCCGAGGGCCAGCAGGATGCTGGTCATGGAAGCGTTGCGCTCACGACGAGCGCGCTCTTAGCTTCCCTACCTATTTCTTTAGGGCACGGCTCCAACTATCTAATTCCCTGCCTTTACGGAGGCAGAAAATTAGCGGATTTTCCGCACGGGCTGAGGTCCCCTGGAAGTCGCGGTCCCCCTCCGCTCCAATCAACGAGTACTATCCAAGGTGATTTCCGCTCATTTTATATACTCTACTTAATAAAACCTTTGCTTTAAAATGATCATGCTTTCTAAATATCAAACAGTGGCAGCGGGATTCGAAGGAAGAAAAGGATTTTACAGTTGTAAAAGCTGGATTCAATTCCTTAAATCGAAGAATGATTGTTGAAGGCGAAGTGCCTAAAACATCCGTAGCTTCCTTAAAAGTCTTCGTTTTTACAGAACGAATAAAAAAGGATTGTTAAACGTCAAACCACTTTAAATGCTTGACCTTTTCTTTTTTCTGCACAAAATTGAGTGGATACCCCAACAAAATAGTATAGAGCCTTTAAATTGAATGAACCCCCACTAGTTTTGCATTGCCGCAAAAGTTGTGGGGGTTCAGTTTATTATTTAGTGATGATACGGTCTAAGAATACTGCAAATTCTGCACGAGAAATTGCTTTATCCGGTCGATACGTATTATCTGGGAATCCTGTCGTTAACTTATTGGCAACAAGCACTTGAATATTACCATATGCCCAATGTGATTTGCTCACATCCTTAAATGCAATATCCGTCGTACCCGTTAATTTATACGTACGCTGTAAAATCGTTGCCATCTCGGCGCGTGTTAATTTACCGTCAGGGCTAAATTTACCTGCTTCACGTCCTGTTAAAATACCTGCTTCAGCAACTGCTTGAATGGCATCGAATGCAAAGTGTGTTTTACTTACATCAGAGAACGCTGTTGCTTTCGTTGCTTTAATTTTTAGTTCACGTGCAATAATTGTTGCCGCTTCCGCACGCGTAATTTGTTGGTCGGTCTTAAATGTACCATCTGTGTAACCTTTGATTAACTCTAGTTTATTTAAGTTTTCAATAGCTGCAATCGCCCAGTGATTAGGCGCAACATCTGTATAAACTGTTTCCTTGTGGTTATCCATATATACAGCCTGTAGTTTATCAAAGTAAAGAACGCCTTTTCCTACTGCCGCGCTTGATGGGTTCGCCACATAAATACGGTCAAATTTGATTGGTGTAGCAATATCCTTTGGAATATCTGCCGTTACATATTTCCACCCTGTCCAATTTAGACCTTCCTGATTTGTGAAGTCAATTGTGTGTTTAGTTCCTTCACCATCAATAATAACTCCGCGAAGCCAATTTGATGCACCGTCACCGTATACCCAAACCCCTAGATTTTTAGGTTTGCTCGTAATTGCAATTGGCTTTTTAGCGACTACATAAGCTGCTTTTGTGCCCTCTTCTACTTTTGTGAAATCATATGAAAGCGCTAAACTTGCCTTACCATCACGTGCATAGATTGAGTTCGCTGCGTGTGATGCAGTTGCTTTCGCTGTTTCCACAGTCCAGTTTTGCGCAATGTCAAAACTATCGATTATTTCAGGCTCTTTTGGTGGGTTCGTAACCGTTACATCAACCGTTACTGTAACGTCATCGTACGTACCGATCAACTGCCCTTTACCTTCAGATTTTGCAATGAACTTCTTGCCATCCATTACGCCCATATCCCCTTGAACCGTCCAGTTAATCTGAGCTGCATCGATCCATAGCGGATTTATATATTCGTCATACGCGCTTTTGACGCTTAATGTCACAGTTTCATCCGTCGCCATAGTTAGAGCAGTTTCATTCATACGAATTAATTTCGTCTTACCCGCTGGCGCTGTATTGACTACTTGTAAAATAGCAGAAACGCCGATTTCACTGCCATTAGAAGGTTTATTCACTAAAATCGGTGAATAGCCACCCTGCTGACGCACGACCATCGCCGTTGAGCCACCGCCATCTAAGTTAATAGCTGCAGTCGCACCCATTGAAATTAAATAGGCTGCTAAATCTTTTAAACTCGTACCATTACTATGCCCCTTTTGACGTCCATCCACCGTCACGAAAAATAGCTTTTCGCCCGTAGCATCCACTGCCACTGCAGTACGTGGATGACGTGACGAAGCAAAGGAAGAAGATGTCGGCATTGAAATATTCACTTGGCCATCCTTCACAAGTAGTGGTCCACCCGCTAAAATAAACTGCGCATCTTGCCATTTCTGGTCAATTTGAAATGTTGCTTGAATAGGTGCACCTACTTGAATACTACTTAATTGCTCAGCTAGCGCTTTATTTTGAATGGAAATTACATAGCCATTTTTCGGCACCGCAGAATTACCTGGTTGCCCGTAAACTGTCTTGCTCTTCACTGTTCCAGCTAATACGTCACCAAATTTTAATGTTTTCGTGCCTTGCACAACGTTTTCTACGACAATTTCCATGCCCCATTCATTTGTGCCTGTATTTGCCTTGTTTTCGGTGAAAATGACAATATTATTATTATCACGTGTCCCATCGATTTTATCGATTGGATATGACTTACCTTCAACCTCAAATATATGGTTCATTTTATAATAGTCGGCGATTGCCTTACCTGTGCTAGAAATCCCAAATGCCACAGGATTTTGCGTTGGACTTTCTGTAGTCGCCCCTAAAATTCCGTAATTTATAATTTCATTATTTTGAGCCAATAAATTTGCTGGCATACGGTTTGATAAGAAAAAGGCTGCATTAATCGCCCCAACAACGCGATGCCCCTCCGCATTATTTGCTTTGGCCAAATTAGTCGTCGTTCTTAATGAATTGATTGGATTTGGAATACCCATCTCAATTTTCGTATTTGGATTTTTTAGGTCAATATCGAGAATATTCACAAATTGTCGAATTGAACCTGATTCATATGTATTTTGACTATGTATAACTTGTGGTGAAACTTCTGTTTTCGTCTCATTTATTTTTGTGTCGAAATTTCCTGCCTGTGTAATGCCAGATAAAATCGAAAATTGAAATAAAAGAACGCCGATCCCTACAATACTTATTTTCCTAAACACTTGCAACCACTCCAATTTATTCTAAAATATAGTAAGACTATAACACATCTATTTTCAAAATTGACAAGTTTTCTACTATTTTAATAGATTACGAAAAAAGTAATGGTAATAAAAGTCTATGTTTTGTAGGATTAAAAAGAAACAATTAAAAGTAGGAATAGCAATATGAATATAGTATTAATGCAATCTACTTTGAAAAGGAGCCAATCATGCGAAAAATTTTACAGCTAGTTGTAATCACCTCTATACTAATCGCGTTGAACGTCCATTTCACACCTAAAGCAAACGCTAATTCCTTCCCAGATGTCGATCCAACTTCACCAGTCGGCATTGCGGTTAGTAAACTTGTAAAGCTAGATATAGTTGGAGGTAACCCAGACGGCACTTATAAACCGAACAACCCGATTACCCGCGCAGAGGCCGCAAAAATTATGTATGGAATTCTCGAATTAGACGGCTTTTCTAATGATGGCACACCCGCTATTTACGCAGATGTAAAAGAAAATCATTGGGCCTATAAATATGTGATGACTATTTCAGATTGGGAGATTATGAATGGTTATTCGAACGGGAAATTTGGTCCTGGGGATAATTTAACGCGTGGTCAAACCGCAAAAATTTTAAAACTTGCACTTAACTTACCAAGTGGCCCAACATCATTACCTTTCTCTGATGTATTGCGAAGTGATTATTTCTTTGATGGCGTTGCAAGTCTATTTCAAGCAAAAATCACAACAGGGACTAGTGCCACAACATTTTCACCGAATAATAATGTAACACGTGCAGAACTTGCACTTTTCTTAGACCGTTCTGGCGTGCTCGATGAACTAATTAGCCAAAATTTCGGCCAAATTCTGTCAACAATTGATGCTATCGATGGCCAATTGATTTCAGAAGAAGCTTTTAATAAGACGTTACTTGCTATAAAAAATGATCTTTGGGGCATTTTCCCCACAAACGGTAACACGGAAGCCTATTTTGATGAGGCTACGCAAACATTCCAAAACCTCACAACTGGTGAAGCCATTTTTGATATTTACTTTAATGATTACAACGAACCCTTCCATTTAAAGGTGCTCACAGCTTCGGATGGTTCGTCTTCGTATCAATTCATCTCAAGTAGCATCATGCGCGTAAATGCAGAGAAAGTGAATGGCACTAAGCTGCTATCGCAAATGTTACAGAAGCTTGCGACTGATAATAAGTTTAGCGATCCAAGCCTTTTAGAATACTATGTTCACTTTGATAATGTAGATGAAATAGCTTACGGAGCCTATCTAGGTTCATATACGTATTAC
>JAZLIT010000124.1:0-4071 GCA_045617525.1 Solibacillus sp.
ATTTGTTTGTAAAAAGAAAGATAGCAAAGTAAATTACATTGGTGCAGCAAGTTGATGGAGATTACGAACTGTCTGAAGTATAAATACCAACGAGAATTACTTAAATTCTCGTTGGTATTTTTTGCGTTTGCTTTTATTTGACTATAGTGAAAATTATAAATTTTTGGTGTTAATTCCCTCGAAAAGTACAATAAATTATCTATTAATCTGAAATTCGGTTGAGTTTAAAAAGTAGGGAAAAATAGTTGTTGCACTATCTTAAGGTAGTAACATATAATACCAACAGGATTACTTAGTTTAAGAGGAGGCAATATTGTGCTAGGAATGATTATAACTGGTTTACTGTGTGGCGGCTTGTTAGGATTTGTCATGCAACGTGGTCGTTTTTGTTTAACAGGTGGTTTCCGTGATATGTATTTAGCGAAAGATAATCGTATGTTTTATGCGCTATTAATTGCAATTGCTGTTCAGTCTGTTGGCGTATATGCAATGATTAGCATGGGCGTATTTGAATATAATGCAGGGACATTCCCAATTATCGCGGTAGTTGTTGGTGCATTTATTTTTGGTATTGGTATTATTTTAGCAGGTGGTTGTGCGACAGGTACTTGGTATCGTGCAGGTGAAGGTTTAATCGGAAGCTGGATAGCTTTAGCGATGTATATGTTAATGGCAACAATGATGCGTACTGGCCCATTAGCGGATGTAACAGCGAATTTTACTGGCGTAACGTTTGAGAATAACTCAATGGCCGCAACTTTTGGTGTTAGTCCATGGGTATTAGTAGTGCCATTTGTTGTTTTAGTGCTTGTTATTGTTTATACACAATTGAAAAAGCCAAAAGTGAAGATTCCTGGTTTAAAACCAAAGAAAACAGGATTGGCGCATATTTTATTTGAAAAACGATGGAATCCATACGTTACAGCGTTGTTGATCGGTTTAATAGCAACTGCAGCGTGGCCATTATCAGTAGCATCAGGTCGTATGTTTGGCCTTGGCGTTACGACACCTTCAGCAAATATTTTACAATTTTTAGTGACAGGTGATATGAATTTTATTAACTGGGGCGTATTTTTAGTGTTAGGTGTTTTCCTTGGATCATTATTCGGTGCTAAAATGAGCGGTGAGTTCCGTTTCCGTATGCCAGATGTAAAAACTGGATTAAACAGTGCAGGTGGCGGTTTATTAATGGGGTTCGGTGCATCATTAGCAGGTGGATGTTCAATTGGGAATGGTCTAGTTATGACAGCTTTAATGACATGGTCTGGCTGGGTAGCTCTACTATTTATGATTTTAGGTACGTGGACAGCAACATATTTCGTGTTTATTCGTCCACAAAAGAAAGCACGTGCAGCGCGATTAGCAGCACAAATAGCTTAATAGAAAAGGAGTTTTTTAAATGACTAAACAAGTTTTACAAGTTATGGGCATGGTATGTCCGTTCCCATTAATAGAGGCAAAAGATGCAATTGAAGTATTAAATACAGGTGATGAATTAGAAGTACAATTCGACTGCACACAAGGGACTGAAACGATTCCTCGTTGGGCAGCTGAAGCAGGCCATGAAGTGACGAACTACGAACAGGTCGGCGAAGCGGCTTGGACGATTACAATTAAAAAGGGCTAATTTAATAGTTCGAGAGAAGCGCTACCTACTTAGTAACAGCTAAGAAAGGTGGCGCTTTTTTGATTCATCTTCATGACAAAGACAGATGCTAATTTTCATTCAATTTATTTCATATAGTAAACATAACAACTTTTGTTCTTAGAAGGTCCGTTGCATAAAAAGGAATTGTTTAATGTAAAAAACGGAGGGGGAATGGTAATGGAACTAGAAACAGTATTGGAAAAGCTCGCAAACATAAATTATTCCGGGGCACCTTTTCTGATAGCTTATGGCGTCACTTGGACTGTGTGCGGATGGATGTGGATTCGATTCAGTTCCCGGATTGCTGCTCTGGCCAGTTTGTTTCAGGGGATGATTGCGTTGCCATTCGCTCTTCTTCTCATGTTCGCTATCGGAGCTTTCGGGTCCAGGCCGGATACGGGGATATTAAATGATTTGATCATCATTAATTCGATGAGCCAATTGCTTGTCATCCCACTTCTCATTTCGATGTTCAGGAAATCGCAGTTTGCTCTCATTCCCTTCATATTCAGCGCAGCGGCCGCCATCCATTTCGTCATGTATACATGGCTGTACCAGACCGCCTCTTACATTATAATGGCTGTATTGATTGTGATTGCGCTGGCAATTGTCTATAGCAGAAATGCGGAAGACGAGAAGGTATCTGCAAAGGGAGCTTCGTGGGCATGTTTTTTAACAGGTGCATTCCTTTTCTTAAACGCTATTCATCTAATTGTTTCTCAGATCGTTTAGGAAAGAACAAAGATAAGTTAGATCGATTGTTCTATTTGTGGCAAGAAGCAGCCAGGCTATTTACTAAGCCAGGCTGCTATTTTTATGCTTATATTTAGGGGGATATCTATAATTCTAAATTAGAAATTGAATCTGAACTCCTTTAATGCGCCATCATTTCATGAGCGATTGTGTGACCGTCCATTTGGGATGGATAAAATGTTGGCCAATTATTTACTTCGTTTAATAAAGCTTCACGATCGTTACCCCAATAAATATGGTAGTGATCTGATTTTTGAGGTGCAATGATATGGTCGCTAAATTGAATGTAAGAAGGTACCGCTTCATCATCCCCAATATGTTTAAATATGAACCTGACACCACGGTTTCCTTTTTCATATGTTAAAATTTCATACCCATCATACTCGAATTCACCTTTATGCGCGTGACCATGATCAAAAAATGTAACAAAATCACCTTCAATTTTTATGTGGTCAGTATTAGTTTTATAGCCAATTTCATAATAGTCTTTTATAGCCTCAAATGTTTTATTTCCATCTTGAGCAGACTTATATTCAAACACCTCGTCTAATGTACCATCTTTTAGATAAGGATACACAGATTGCCAATCACCAGCCCAATCACTAAGGGGTCTATCTTTTACTTGCTTATCTTCGAAATAACCATTGTAAATTTTCTTCTTTTCTTCATCTAGTTCATGACTATGATTATGTTCGTGAACGGTGTTTTCTTGATTTCCTTTTGAGTCATTATTAGTGTCGTTAGACTCCTCAGCACAGCCAACTAACATAATACTTAAAGCCAAAATACTGAATCCATTTAATTTCTTTTTCATTTGTTTCTCCTTTTCTAAATAGTAATCATTACTATTTGGATTATAAGGGAAACAATTTAAGGTGTCAACTAAATAGTAACTGTTACGATTTACAAATCAGCAATTAAAGAGTTTATACCGTTTAAATAATGTGAGAAGATAGTAACTAATAAGTAAGATTAGCTAGCGGTACTATTCAAGGTCGCACCTGATTTTGAGTCGTTTGAGAAGCTGCTATTTACATACCAAGATAAAAGAAAATAGTATATGTCAGTAGGGGGTTCAAGTTTGAAAAATAACATTCACAAGGCATTTCCAAGCTGTTGTCTAGAGAGCTGGGGAAGCATAGAAAAAATTATACATATTAAAACAAGTGGCACTACTTTTTCGGTAATCTTAGAGAGTGAGCGTTTAGAAATTCCAGTAAGAATATACGGTGAGGAGTTAGATAATAGTGTGTTCGAAGCTATGTCATTTGAAGAGCGAATACTCCTCGCTTGTCTTTTTAGCAGACATCATAATGGGTACGTACGACAAAAATATGCCGAAATCCTGATCCAGGTATCCATGGAGATGCCGTGGGTGTTTCCGTATGTTGTAGGTTTAGTCGGGGAATATGTTATTGATATTAAAGACTTGATTTATAGGGAGAAAGAAAGGATTCCAAATAAAGTGGTAAGTCAATTTTTCAAGGAAAATAAGTTTTTTATGCAAACTACTAAACAAAGAATGATTAGCTACTGGAACGAATATTATCGTAACGACTATCCTAATAAAAAGGATTATGTTGGGATGAAACTATTCTCATATTGGGAGCAGATAAACAACAACAGATAAGTAATGTGTCGATTCAAAAGGTAAGTGGATGTATAAATAA
>JAZLIT010000125.1:0-5493 GCA_045617525.1 Solibacillus sp.
GGAATAATATGGAATTATTGCTACAACAATTATTTAATGGACTCACTCTTGGAAGCGTTTACATCCTTGTTGCAATCGGACTTACTCTCGTATTTGGTATTTTACATGTTCCGAATTTTGCCCATGGAGCTCTGTACTTAATTGGCGGGTATCTCACTTTAATGGCAATGCAAGGGCTAGGTGTACATTATTTTGTAGCCATAATCATTTCTATGGTTAGTGTTGCATTCGTAGCAATTTTAATGGAACGATTGGTTTTTAATCCATTAAGGAATGCTCCCGCTATCCATGACAAAATAGCAGCAATTGGTATGGTATTGTTTTTCGATGCACTTGTTAGTCTAATATGGGGTAATGAATACCACCGAATGATTACACCCTTTGGAGATCCGGTTACAGTTTTTGGTATAGCTACTTCTTATCAAAGAATTTTGGTCATTGTAGTGGCGGTTGTTGTTGTGATCTTGCTACAACTTTTTTTGAAGAAAACATTGATCGGGGCCTCAATTATTGCAATGGCTCAAAATCGTGAAGGAGCTTTTTTAGTAGGTATTAATGCGAATGCAGTAGCAATGATGACCTTTGCCATCTCAGGAGCATTAGCAGCAATAGCCGCATCCATTTCTTCTCCGATTAATCTTGTATTCCCCTCCATGGGACATATTGTTATTTTGAAAGCATTTGTCGTCGTCATTATAGGGGGGATGGGAAGTGTTCCAGGTGCAATCATTGGCGGACTAATCTTGGGTATTTCAGAAAGCTTGGGTGCGACGTATATTTCGAATGACTACAAGGATATGATCGCATTTTTACTACTAATTATTATAATGACGGTACGTCCTAAAGGTCTGTTTGCGAAGGGGGTTTATTAATGAGTAAAGTACTAAATAAACGAAATGGCATTATTGCATTACTCATTTTATCCATTTTATTCCCTCTAGCCTTTGCAGAAAATAGATATGTTTTATATATTATGACACTCGCATTTATTTATATTATCGCCATCTATGGAATGAATATTTTAGCAGGTTACACTGGGCAACTATCATTGGCACATGCAGGTTTCTTTGCAATTGGAGCATATTCGGTAGGGACATTAACAACTAAATTTGGTCTAAATTTTTGGCTGGCACTATTGTTAGCTGTTCTTATTACAATGGGGATTGGTTTTGCTTTAGGCATAATTGCACTCCGAACAAAAGAGCACTTTTTTGCAATCTATACTTTAATAGCAGGTTATTTAATCTATTTATTAATTTATAAGTGGGAAGATTTAACGGGTGGCGTAAGGGGATTAATTGGCATACCAATACCAAATTCAGTTGGCCCCATAGAATTTACATCACCGATTGCCATGTACTATTTAGTGTTAGTGTTCCTTCTTCTTTCTATATTTGTCACAGTAAGAATTGTTCAATCTTTAACTGGGAGAACATACAAAGCGATTCGTAATAGTGAGGAACTAGCACAAACTCTTGGCATTAATACAAAGATAAATAAACTAGTATCTTTTGTCATTTCAGTTGGTTTTGCAGGACTGGCAGGTGGATTATACGCAGCGCTTGTTCGCTTTATCGGACCTGAAATTGCAGGGACTACAATGGTATTCACATTTTTAATGTATCTAATAGTGGGAGGAATTGGGACGCTGACAGGACCGATTATAGGGACGATGCTTTTTGTATGGTTGGAGCAATATTTACAAAGTTTCCAAGAATATCGGATGCTGATTTTTGGACCAATATTAACACTAATTGTTATTTTCTACCCTACAGGTATTGTAGGGGTTATACAGTCTATTATGAGGAAGTATCAGACTAAGAAAAATGGCAAAAGTAAGCCACTTACAACGAGACCAGAATCTCCGAAAATTCAAAGTAGGGAGGTTTAACGATGTCATTTATTAAATTAGAAGGACTCACGAAAAAGTTTGGTGGGTTAACCGCAGTAGATGAAGTAGATTTCGAAATTGAAAAAGGGAAAATTACAGCAATTATCGGGCCAAATGGAGCAGGTAAATCTACCTTTTTTAATTTGATTAGTGGTTTTCATCGACCGACATCAGGGATTATTACTTTTGAGGGGAAAGATATTACAAATACACCTCCACATATTGTAGCTAGATTAGGAATAGCTCGTACTTTCCAAACAACTCACCTTTTTGACGGGTCCTCAGTCATTGACAATGTTATAGTGGGTCATCGTTTACGTACGCAATCGAAACTTTTTGATGCAATTCTTCGGACAAAAAGAGAAAAGCGTGAGGAAAAGGAGGCATTTGAAAAAGCAATTGAAGTACTAGATTTCGTTGGTTTAGCAAAATTCGCTAACAGTCCAGTATCTACAATTTCACAAGAGTCAAAAAAACGTGTTGCGATTGCCCTTGCCCTTGCAACTGATCCAAAGGTTGTTTTTCTTGACGAACCTGCAGCAGGAATTAATCCTGATGAAACAGATGGCTTAGCAGAATTAATGAAAAAAATCGTTAAAAGCGGCATTACTGTTTGTACGATTGAACATAAAATGCAAATGATTATGGGGCTTGCTGATAACATTATGGTATTAAATCATGGGGCGAAAATAGCACAAGGTACACCAGAGGAAATTAAAGCTAACCCAGCAGTAATAGAAGCTTATTTAGGGGGGGAATCAGTTGCTGAAATTAACTAATGTTACAGTGAATTTTGGTGGATTTGAAGTTTTAAAAAACATTAACTTAGAAGTACACGAGGGGGAGCTAGTTGTATTACTAGGAGCAAATGGTGCAGGAAAAAGCACCATATTTAATACAATTAGTGGCTTAATCAAAATCACTTCCGGTGACATACATTTCAATGGAAATAATATACGTGGAAGTGCACCGGATCGGATAGTAAAAGCTGGCGTAGTTCAATGTGCAGAAGGAAAGAAGCTATTTTCCGAAATGTCTGTTCATGAAAATCTAATGATGGGCGGTTTTGTCCATCGGAGAAAAAAGGAACAACTGAAACAATCATTGGAAGAAACATATGATTTATTTCCTATATTAAAGTCAAAAAAAGATGATGCCGCCGCTTCCTTGAGTGGGGGACAGCAACAGATGTTGGCGATTGGTAGAGCTTTAATGGCTAAACCGAAATTAATTATGTTGGATGAACCTTCCGTAGGGCTCGCTCCACTAATAGTTGAGCAGATGTTTTCTGTTATACAGTCGATTAATAGAAATGGAACAACCGTGTTACTTGCTGAACAAAATGCCAATGCTGCACTTAAAATTGCTAACCGGGGTTACGTAATAGAAAATGGCATAATGGTTCTTCAAGGGGAAAGTAAAGAACTATTTAATAATGTTGCAATTCGAAAAGCTTATATTGGTGCATAGCTATGGGGAAATGTAATAAAGGTGATGAAAAAATAATTTATTGTAGTACTTAAAATATAAAAACTAAAGGGGAGAATACATGAAAATATTTAAAAGAGGGTTATTTCTAGGTTTGCTTTTTATTTTGGCAGGTGTACTAATTGCTTGTTCGGAAGATGGGAAAGACACTAATAAAGATGATGACAAGGTACCAACAAATGGAGATGGAGGTAAAGTAGAAGAAGTTACAATTGGCTTTACTGGCCCTTTAAGTGGTCCAGCTGCATTTTATGGTGAAGAAACATTAAAAGGGCTTAAAATGGCCGCGAAAGAAATTAATGATAGTGGTGGATTTGAAGTTGATGGTAAGAAGTATAAAATTAATTTAGCTACTCTTGATGATAAATATTTACCGAACGAAGCTGCAGCTAATGCGAAAAGGTTAGTTCAAGAGGAAGATAGTAAATTTATTTACACTCCACATAGTGGAGGCGTCTATGCCATGCAAGTATTTAATGAAATGGAAGATTTTATTGTCATGGCCTATACGAGTGAGCCAGGTGTAACTGCACAAGGAAATAAACTTACAGTGCGTATTCCACCTCGTTATGATACTTATATTGAGCCATTTACAAAATACGAGATGGAGAAATTCGGTAAGAAAATTGCCTTTTTACCAACAGCAACTCAATATGGTAAGGATTGGGCAGATACATTACGCCCAGTTTGGGAAAAAAATGGTGGAGAAGTTGTCTTTGATGAGTCAATTGATTTTAGTAAGGATACTGACTTCCAAACAATTATGACAAATGCATTAGCGAAGAACCCAGATGTATTATTCATTGGTGGACCTTCACAACCAACTGCACTTGTCCTTAAGCAAGCACGTGATCTAGGATTTAAGGGTGGATTCATTATTATGGACCAAGCAAAACTAGATGAAATATCAGTTGTACTAGGTGGAGGTTATGAATTACTTGAAGGGGCAATCTCTACTCCACCACTTGTTATTTCTGAATATGCTGGGACAGCAGCTTTCGTTGAAAAATATCGTAGCGAAAATGATAGAGACCCAGGTTCTGAATCAGCTTTCCATTATATTTCATTGTATATTTTAGTAGAGGCAATGAAAGTAGCAGGAACTGTTGATGATACTAAAAAAATTATGGCAGCAATGGATCAGGGAGCAAAAAACCTTCCAGAAGATAAACAAGTTTATTACATTAAAGGTGTTGGGGATGACGGTGGATTCATTCCATTATTACGCATGGCTTATGTAGAAAATGGGAAAATCGTACAGTTTGGAGAAGAAAAGTAAATACAATGATATGAATTAAGCAGTATTAAAAAATACTTGATAAAAATTTTATACATTTTTAAACATTCGCATAGTGTTTAACGGAGTGCTGGCAAAGCTTACTCTTTTCCTCAGGGCTTATTAAAACACTCTCAAAGCCTCTAGATAAGGTTTTGAGAGTGTTTTCGTTTATAAGGAATACTGGTGAATACGTTAAATATTTCAGCTTTAAAGCCTCTATTTTGAAGGATTTACAGACTGTAGACAAACTTTTATTATCGAGTTTGTTTATGGCCTTTTTTATTATGAAAGGTCCTAAATCCAAATAGCGTGCTAGGTAGCTAAAGGTAGTGTTTTGGTAGTTATAATTTCCACATTGATAGCATCAGAAAACTGTCTATTACCATCCATTTCTCATGCGCAGCTAATGCGATATGTTATAGCATCCATTCTATTCCGGTTAAAATAAAACACCTCTGAAAATATTATAATTTCAAAAGTTCTCAAGTATGAACGCTCTGAAAGCCTCTGTTTGTATTCAATAATATTTTGATTTACCATTTAGTAAGCGCTGAAAAAAATCTCGTGAGCATTTCTAGGTTATCGAGGTTTTGTGCAATGTGTTTCTCAAAATAAAAAGCCTACAAACGGTTGATTTATCAACGTTTGTAGGCTGTGAAAAATGATGGTCCCGACAAGTCTCGAACTTACGACCCCCACTTTGTCCAAGACCTTTACCTTTTTCCCCTAGATTATTTTGAGATTATAGTAAGCCCTTTTACATTTAGCTCTGATAATCCATCAATTAATGTTAGTGGCGCTCCGACTAAACCAAAACCACCAACCATTATTGTTT
>JAZLIT010000126.1:0-16374 GCA_045617525.1 Solibacillus sp.
CAATTGGAGCACATTTGTAACCATTTTGCAACCATTTCATCACATTGCACAAAACAGCAATAGAATACGGCAAAGTATTTAGTACATTTACCAATTGCCAAACACCCATACATATGTTATACTGTACACATAAAGAACAAGAAAACGAAAGGATAAAAAATAATGACTTGGTTTGACTCAACAAAAAATGGATGGTATGAAGTACACAAGTAAAGTAACTGGCAAGAGTTACGCATATAAGGTAAACTCATTGATTGACGAGTTTAAAGCAGACACATCCGAACATTATAACTTCAACGTACGTTTTAACATCGGCTACGCGCTCATAACACAGGGAGGAATAAATATGAAAGAACTTATTGTAAAAAGTCAAGCTGAACTTGATGCGGTGCCATCGGATTATGACGGTACAATAATCATTGAGTTTGGAACGCCTGGTACCAAGGCGGTTGTAAATAGGGCGTTTTATTCGCCCGTTGTGCTGAGGACGGGGGCTCATGTGGAACTGCTTCGTGGTTCTGCGAAACTGTTGGACAACTCTTATGCGACACTGCGGAACAACTCTTCTGTGGAACTGTTGGACAACTCTTCTGCCGACCTGCGGGACAACTCTTCTGCGAGTCTACATGACCACTCTTCTGCGGTATTGTGGGACAATTCTTCTGCGAAACTGTGGGGCGCCTCATCAGCGTCACTGAAGAACAACTCTTCTGCGATACTGTGGAACTTCTCTTCTGCGATGCTGCGGGACAACTCTTCTGCGAGTCTACATGACCACTCTTCTGTAGGCCTGCGGAACATCTCATCTGCGGAACTGTGGGACAACTCTTCTGCCGATCTAGTGGGCAACTCTTATGTGGAACTGTGGGACAGCTCTTCTGCGGTATTGTGGGATAATTCTTCTGCAACACTGAGGGGTAATTCTTTTGCATCACTGAGGGATAATTCTTTTGCGGTATTGTGGGACTCCTCTACTGTGACGATGTGGGAGGAATCATCAGCGGAACTGTGGGGTAATTCCCAAGCATTTGATGTTTTCCGCAGAGGAAACATTAAAACATCTGCCAATGCTCGTGTTGTTTATAGTCCCTCTAGCATTGATGAGTATATCGGCTTTTACGGTATTGAAACAGATGGCAATAAGGTAAAGTTATTCAAGGCGGTACACTTTGACGGCGAAAATTATTTTTCATCCGCGGACCCCACTTTTATTTACACGATAGGGGAAACCGTCAAGCCTACTAACAGATTTAACGGTAACCCAATACATGACTGCGGTGCAGGTATACATTTGGCTTACAAGGCGTGGGCGGTTGATTATGGGCAGCGCTGGGACGACCTTGCAATACTCGAACTTGAAGCTGAGAAGTGCGATATTCTCGTGCCACTATACGGTAACGGTAAGGTTAGAGCAAAAAAGGCTAAAGTACTCCGCGAAGTACCGCTTGAAGAGTGCGGATTGCTTGGCAAGATGATTGCGAACAGATAAGGAGGTTCACAAAATGGATATTATGTATAGACTGTTTATCGCACAAATATTCACGAACATCTCAATTCTAATTCTTGCGTTGACTATCGCGGTTGTATGTGTTATATTCATGAGTAAAAAGAATAGGTAGGTGGAGATGCGCATATACGATAAACATCCCTATCTGTTTGTTGCCGTGGCTCTGGCAGTTATTGCAAGGACTATCGGCAAAGTTCTGGGCTTTATACTTATATCGATATTCTAAGGGGGGTGAAAAATAAAATGGATTTAACAGTACCCGAAATCAAGCTTATTATTCATAGTATTTTGACCACCATAACAGCAGAGCAAGGCACAAAATATGAACTGGAAAATATGCCGTTTGGCATGATTGACGAACACGAGATACTTATACTGGACGAGCGCGGGCGTGCACTAAATAAGCTATTAGACCGATTCAAGCTGTATCTTAAATACCTTGAAACAAAAAGTGGGCGCTTAAAATAACTTTAGGGAGGTTGTAATGCGCAGTAGTTACGAAATCGTTATAGATAACCCCGAGATAGACCCATGGGCCTTATTAGCTGGTAGTGTAATCAGGGAAGTTGTTAAAGATTTACACTTTGCTATTAAGCATAACCTTGACAACATGGCTAAAGAGTGCAAAAAATGGCTGTTGTCTGATTATGGACAGCTATTATCACTAGGCCAAGGCGAATACATAATTTCAGAAGCGTATAAATTATATAAGGAGGTTTAAAAAATATGAGTTATAAGCACAACCGCATAAAAGAAATATGGATGAATAGACCAACGGTTTACATCCCTGCCGTGATTCAATTTATAAAAAAATACCCATTTGAGAGGGGTAAAGGCAACATTAAAATCTATATCCGTAACGTATTCTATCTCAACTGGCAGTGCTCACTCAAGCCTAAGGAGGTGTAGGCGATGAAAATCAACCGCAAATTGGATAAAGGGTACCCGCAAACCACTAACTACCCGTCCGACCCACACAAAATTTTCTGTCAACGTTGTTACAAGCACCATAAAAAATGCCCAAGAACTGGCGGTAAAAAAGACGAGAGTTGTACTTTGTGAATTTTGCGGAATACATCCCGAAGCTGTTATATAATGATGCTCTATACGGCATCTTGAACACGCATGAAATAGAGCTAATTATAGACAGGTATATACAGCATAAAAGTGTGACAGAAATTGCATTTGAACGCGGCGCAAGCTGGACGGTTGTTGCATCTGTTCTAGACCGAGCAGAGCGGCGAATTATACAATACGCTGATTATATCGGCGATATTTAATAAATTTTAATTAAGGAGTAAAATTATGACAAAAGTAAACGAGAAAAACAACGGATGGGTTAATGTTTGTGAGGGTGTAAGCGTAAGAGGTTCACGGAAGCGTTTTTCAATTAACTGGCATGGAGCCGTTATACACGGTTGTCGTATCGCTGAGAGTAAAACAGGTGCTTTTATTAGCTGGCCTGCTTTCAAAGGTAAAGATGGTAACTACGTAAAGACTGCATACATATACGCCCCCGAGCGCTCACTCGAAGCAAATATTCTGGACCGTATTGTTCTTGAATTTTGCACAGCATATCCTAACTGTCCTAACTGACAATAACCATAAGTGTTGTAAGTGCCCTATTAATAGGGCACTTATACGAAAGGAGGGTGAATGTGCCAAAAAAATCAACTAAAAAATCGAGGCTTGAACAAGAATATAAGCGTGAGCTTGCGAACTTGAAACGTAGGATTAAAAGACAGGAAAAGAAAGGGTATATAATCCCGTCTACAGTGATACCTCAAAAACCTAAGCGTGTAACACAAGCAAGCATTAACAGGCTTAAGTCAATCAAGGCGAATCAAATTAAAGCCAAGGCATCTGACTACATCCCAGTTAAACCCGCACTTTCACGTTTTGAGGACGAACTAAACAGTCTCCCCGATGTTGTAGATATTAGAGGTATGGCAGTACCCGTCACAGGCGAGAATAACGCTGTACATAGAGCATATCAAGAGGCGCTGGAAAGAGTAGGTCGCGCGACAATGGCTCAATACCTACTTGACACCGAATCAACTTGGTTATACCATTTTGATTTAATCCGTTATAACCATAGTGACTTTGAAATGGTTGTTGGCTCATTTATAGCTATAGCTAACATACTTTCGCGGGCTATGAGCCGTGATTTTACATTACCCGAACTTACCGACTTAAACGCATTAGAGGAGTTTTTCAATAGCCCAGAATGAGAACTAGAAAATTTCGGTATTTCATGGGGGATTTTGAAACAACGGTATATGAGGGTCAGGAATCAACGGAAGTTTGGGCAAGTGCTTTAGTTGAACTAAACACTGAAAACGTTTTACTATTCCATAGCATTGGCGAACAGTTTGAATATTTAATTTCACTTAACGATAATATTTGTGTTTATTACCATAATTTAAAATTCGATGGTAATTTTTGGTTGTCGTATTTCCTAGTTGAGCTTGGATTAGAGCAAGCATACACCAAATTAAACGATTTAGGCACGCAGGTCGAGTGGTTAAGTGAAAAAGATATGTCAAATAAAACGTTTAAGTACAGTATTAGCGAAAAGGGTCAATGGTATAGTATAACAATTAAGTGGAATAATAAAATAATCGAGCTACGCGACAGCTTAAAATTGTTGCCGTTTGCAGTTGAACGCATTGGCGACAGCTTTAAAACAAAACACAGAAAATTACAAATGGAATATACAGGGTTTAGATACGCTGGTTGTGAAATAACCCCCGATGAACAGGAATACATAAAAAACGATGTCTTTGTTGTAAAAGAAGCCCTCGAAATAATGAGGCAAGAGGGCCACGACAAAATCACAATCGGCTCGTGTTGCCTAGCTGAGTATAAGCGTATTATAGGAAAAGACAGCTTCAAACGTTGGTTCCCCGACATATACCAAATAGAGCTAAACGAAGAAAAACACAAATACAAAACCGCTGGCGACTGGGTACGCAGGTCATACCGCGGCGGGTGGTGTTTTCTTGTAAAAGGCAAGGAAAACCGAATATATAACGGTGGTGTAACTGCGGATGTTAATTCTTTGTACCCGTCAGTTATGCACAGCGATAGCGGCAACCGATACCCAGTAGGTGAACCAACGTTCTGGCATGGTAATTTCATACCTGACGAGGCTTTACGACCCACAAACTACTATTTTATCCGTGTCCGCACACGCTTTTATTTAAAGGACGGATATTTGCCGTTCATACAAATAAAAGGTAACTATTTATATAAGGGTACGGAGTGCCTTACAACCTCCGACATATACGATAATGAAACAGGGCAGTATTATAGCCGCTATCAAAACGAGTTCGGAGTGCATGAAGCTATAGTAGAATTAACGTGGACAATGAGCGATTACGAGCTAATAAAAGAGCATTATGAACTTGTTGACTTTGAAATAATTGACGGTTGTTATTTTCGTGCGTATAGAGGAATATTTGACGACTATATCGACAAGTATAAGAAAATCAAGCAGGAGAGCAAAGGCGCAAAGCGCGAGCTTGCAAAGTTATTTTTAAATAATTTATACGGAAAAATGGCAAGCTCACAAGACAGCTCTTTTAAAGTTGCTTATGCTAGGGATGACGGCTCAATCGGGTTTTTTCCTGTTGAAGAACACAACAAAAAGGCGGGGTACATTCCTGTCGGCTCAGCGATTACCAGTTATGCGCGTTGCTTTACTATCAGAGCCGCACAAAAGAACTACCACGGTGTTGACAAAAGAGGTTTTATATATGCTGACACCGATAGTATACATTGTGATTTGACAGCGGAAGAAATCCAAGGTATAAAGGTGCATCCTACAGACTTCAATTGTTGGAAATTAGAGACATACTGGGATGAAGCCATATTCGCAAGGCAAAAGACCTATATAGAGCATGTTACGCACGAAAACGGTGAACCCGTAGAACCATATTACAACGTTAAATGCGCGGGTATGCCGTCAAGGTGTAAAGACTTGTTTATCAAGTCGCTAGGCGGGTACACACCTAAACCAGAAGATAAATACAGTGATGAGGCATTAGAATTTTTACAGACCCAGCGGACAATCAACGATTTTAAAATCGGCCTTAAAATCCCCGAAAAGCTTATGCCGCGCCGCATCCGCGGCGGTGTGTTGCTAGTAAATACAACTTTTGAAATGCGGGAGTTTTAAAGCTGAAACAGCGATGAAACAGGGATAATATAAACACAAAGCCACAAATCATAACGATTTGTGGCTTTGCTATATCTACAACACCTGCACACGTCAAGCGGTAAGCCGTACCGTTAACCCTACCAGCGCTATATTCCAAGCGGGCTATCCGATAAGAGTCAAGACGTGAAACAGATGCAGATACCTTAATATGATATTGCTTTCATTACAGCTTCTTTGCAACGCAAGTCTTTAAATCTAAAACAGCCGCGCTCAAAGAAATATCGTAAATTTTGAACAAAGAAATCTTGCTGTTTAAGCATTACATAATTAACTTTCATGTCATCCGTTGTGACAGAAAGTCTATTTTTGAAAGTTATATCGGGCTTATCGTCACAGTATATAATACCTTGCTCGGCGTATTCACGTATGGCGTAATCTCTGTTTTTATATCTCAGTGTTGCCAAATACCGACCAACACCGTCTGGCTTTTCAATAAATGTTTTATTGTCGTTTAGATAAACGCACTCGGATGAATATGCAACATATTCATTTTTGCTAAAAGCTTTATTAAATCCGCTTTGTTTCTGAGCTTGACTTGCGCTTTCGATAAAACCCTGCTCCAGAACAAAACCGTCACCCCTCAAAAAGTTTGTGTTATCTGAAAGCCGTTCAGATATACCAAGCTCAACATAATACGGGTTAATAATACTAACAGGGTTACCGATCATGTACACGGGTAAATACCGTATCTGTTCGCCCTGCCCGCGGGCAAATGATGTGTGTACGGATATAAGCTTTTTAACCTCATCGTTGCAATAGTGATTGGTTTCACTCTGGAACTCGTCAAAAAGCATACGCATAACGTCAGAAAATAAATGACTATATTTTTTAATAGCGTCCGCACTGTTTAAACTGACAGCGTACCCACAAGACACTCCAGCTTGGTTACCGTCTCCACGTTTACATAAAAACAATTCGTGGTAAATACCTTTTGCGCGGCGCTCAGACCGCAAAGTGTAATCTTTGAAGAACAACCCACCAATATCCTTGAAAAACTTCTCGGCAACATCGTCCAGTTCATAATTATAACGGTAAACAAGGCAAAATTTTTCATTATGCTTTAAAAACCTGTTAACACAAAGACGTGAAAAGTATGTTGTTTTACCGCCTGTTCTGTTTGTAGTGCATATGTATATTTCGGGTTTATTGCCGTTAGCGTCTAGCAAGGATAATAATTTTGTGCCGTCATAATATGTAGGCATATAACCACCTCTTATTTATTATAGCATAATATTGACAAATTGTCAATATTATGCTATAATACCTATGACGGTAAGGGGGTGATGTATTTGAAATCCGTTACACCGTTCGCCATTATCGGAGCTTTTATGTTATTTGACATTCTAACAGGTTGGTTAAAATCTCTTAACAACGGCACATATAAAAGCTCAAAAATGAAACAGGGTTTATACAGTAAATGTGGCAACTTCATTGCACTTGCCTTTATGTACGGCTTGGAACACGGTTTACCGTATCTTGGCGTGACTACAAACATCCCGTTCGTGTCCGCGGTAACTACCTATATTGCGGTTATGGAGATTGGAAGTGTACTTGAAAACCTCGGTTCAATTAACCCAGAGCTGGGTAAAAAACTATCAGCGATTTTTGACGATTTTAAAAAGGAGGAATAAATATGCACAAGGTTTGTCTATCCCCCAGTAATCAGGAGGATAATATTTATGCCTACGGCAACACAACTGAAAGTGTAGTGTGTAACAAAATAGCAAACGCTTGCTATAATGCGCTAACACGGTGCGGTGTGGACACCATAGTTGTACATAATTATCCGCTAGCACAAAAGTGTGCGCTTTCGGATAATTTCGGTGCTGAGCTACACGTGCCCATACACACAAACGCTTTTAACAGCAAAGTGTCTGGCACACGCATGTTCTGTTATGTCGGCGGCGGTAAGGGATATCAGGCTTGCAAGGCTATTGCAAAATATCTGTTCCCGCTGTCAATCGGTGAAAGTGACAACATAAGCGCAAACACATCGCTTTATGAAATCCGTAACGTGAAAGCGCCTACAGCTTATGTTGAGTGTGAGTTCCATGACGTGCCCGAGGTTGCAAAGTGGATTATTGAGCATGTTGAAGAACTAGGCGAGGCAATTGCACGCGGCATTTGCGACTATCTCGGTGTAAAATATGTTAACCTACCTGAAAGCACCGCAGAAAAAAGTTTGTACAAAGTGCAGGTTGGTGCGTTTTCAAAACAGGAAAACGCTAAAAACCTTATGAACGAGCTTAGGGAGCTAGGTTACAAGGACGCTTTTATAACAAAAACAGATTATGCCTGATTTAACAACCGCCTATCAATGGGCTATATCCACTTGTAATAATCAGCACGTTGGATATTCACAAACGTACAGACGCGGGCAAACAGTCGGTGGTATAACGTACTATGATTGTTCGTCATTCATTTCAGCCGCTTTATTCGCGGGAGGGTTTTTCAACGTTAACCCGTGGTTTACAACATACAACCAACCTGAGATTTTAACGGGGTTGGGTTTTGAGCGCTTCGACCCGTTAACCACACAATGGCAAGCTGGCGATATTATGTGGAAGCAAACCCACACAGAGATGGTTTATGACGGCGCGAAACATATCTGCATGGGAGCGCACACCGACACAGTTCCACTTGCTGACCAAGTTAGCATTTCCCGCTCTAGCTCTGCAACCTATTGGACATACGGTTATCGTTATAGTGGCGGTGTTATACACGATTTTGAGTTTCACGCTAAACCGCAAGGCGAATATGCCAGGACCTCCGTGGAAGCTTATGAAAACTGCATGTTGATATACAGCATCCTATCTGAACGCGGGTGGACGCTTTCAGCTATTAGCGGATTGCTGGGCAATTTTGAAAAAGAAAGCTGGTATAACCCGTGGCGTTGGGAGAGCGATGTTATCGGCACGCCGTCAAGTCTAAGTGGTTACGGTTTAGCCCAGTTTACACCAGCTGGTAAGTATATTAACAGCGCATACGCGCAAAGCTATGATGGGTATTCGCCCAATTACCGTGGAGCCGTAGACCCCACACCAAATGACGCTTATGCGCAAATAATTTTCATTGACGAACATGCGGACTATAACCCCTCACCCAGTTATAATATCACATACGCTGAGTATAAATCCAACACGTTATCACCCGAATACTCGGCTTCTGCGTGGCTTTATAACTATGAAAGGCCGCAAGACCCGTCAGCAACAATAGAGCAGAGAATTGAAGCGGCGAAATATTGGTATGAGGTATTGGGAGGACAAGAACCCATACCGCCATACCCACCCATTTACGGCACGCGGAAACGCGGTTATAAATTTTATTTATTATATTAAGGAGGTATAAAATTGGCTATTAAAAACAAAGTTGAACTACTCAGTCAGTTGAATACAATTCTAGGTGACAATAATAACACCGATGAAGCCCTTGCGCTTTTCGATGATATTACAGACACCATGGACGACTACGAGAGTAAAACAAAAGACCCAACCGACTGGAAAGCCAAGTACGAGGAGAACGACAAGGCTTGGAGGAACAAATACAGAGAACGGTTTATGAACGGCACCCAGTCTGACCCAGAACCCATTGACGACCCCGACTCAGACCCAGTAGAAAAACCGCTCAAATATGATGATTTATTTAAGGAGGAATAATCATGCCTAAAAGAATTGCAGTAACACAGCTGAACGCTAGTACTATTGACATCCTGAACACTATTAGAGCAAACGCCTCACTTTCGTATCAGGACAGCATCCCTACCGTTGCACAGGCAAACGACATACCTAAAGTTGGCGAGATTCTATACGGTTATCCCGCACTTGCTAACGAATTTATCAGCGCACTTGTAAATCGAATTGCCGCTGTAAGAATTAAAAGCGCGACCTTTAACAACGCATATGCGGAGCTTAAGAAAGGTTACCTTGAATTTGGCGAGATTGTTGAGGAAGTGTTTGTTAATATTTGTAAGGCTAGGGAGTTCTCAGCCGAGAAAGCGGAGAGCAGAGAGCTTAAGCGCTCACTACCCGATGTCCGAACCGCTTTCCACTCTATCAACTGGAAAGTGCAGTACCCGATTACCATTCAGCAGGAGGATTTGCGCCAGGCATTTACATCTGCCGAGGGTGTGCAGGACCTTATCGCCTATATTATCGCAAGCGTTCACACAGCCGCAGAATATGACGAATTTCTGCTGTTCAAGTACCTGATTATCAAGGCAATTGCACATGGTAAAATGTTCCCTGTTGCGTTTGACGCATCCGACATGAAAGAAGCGGCTAAGAAGTTCCGCGGATATTCTAACAGACTACTGTTTATGTCTGATAAGTTTAACGCTGACGGTGTAACGACTATTACCCCTAAGTCCGACCAGTTCATTTTCATGGACGCTGATTTTAATGCCGCATATGACGTTGAAGTCCTTGCATCGGCGTTTAACATGAATAAAGCAGATTTTCAGGGTAAGCTCAAACTTATTGACGACTTTACCACATTCGACAATGAACGCTTCGATGTTATCCGTGCCGAGTCTGACGGACTGGAAGAGGTTACCGCCGCAGAGCTTGCATTGTGCGCAGACGTTAAAGCCATTCTTGTTGATAGTGAGTGGTTCCAGATTTACGACAACCTCACGCTTATGACTGATAAGCAGGTTGCAAGCGGCATCTACTGGAACTACTTCTACAACGTGTGGAAAACTGTGTCCAGTTCACCGTTCTCAAATGCAATTGTATTCGTTGATGACGGTGCAACGCTCACCATGCCTGACAGCTTTGACGTTGAAGTTGTTGACAAGTCTATTGGTGAAAGCGGTACTATTCTTTCACTTGCTGTCGAGGACGATACAGCCGCACTGTACGGAACAAACGCTATCTTCGTACAGACCGAGGACTGCACCGAGGACGGTATTGCGGTACACAAATATGGCACAATTATATTCCCCGCAAACAGTCTTGGTGATGTTATGGAGTTTACCGTTAACGGAAACCGATACATTTCAGGTACAGCAACAACCTCACAGGGTAGCACGACTTACAGCGAGTATACTGTTACAGGTAGTGAAGATGTTGGGGACGTTATCAAGTTCTACAAAGCATCCTTGTTCGACTAATTCAATATTAGGGGGGAGGGTAACACCTCCCCTTAATAAAAAGGAGGTTGACACATGTTTTTTAAGGGTGCAAATATTTATAATAAGACTTGCGAAAGTGCAAAAGAAAATAGTGGCTACGGATATGTAGACGAAAATGGTAACGTGAAACAAATAGACCCTCGTTTTTATACAGGTGGCGCGTATGATGACACCGAATTGCGGAGTCGCTTATCAGCAATCGAGGGTAAGGAAACAGGTTGGAACGCAAAGTATTCAAAACCCCCAGCTGGTATACCTAAAACAGACCTTGCGAGCGGTGTAAAAGAAAGTATTGAAAAGGCTGATACAGCTGTACAACCCGAAACAGGTAAAGGCTTATTTAGTGGAAATTATTCTGATTTGAGCGGTAAACCAGCAATACCCAACGATTGTAATTTGGAATACAACCAAACTACAGAAGAGCTTATATGGACAAAAGGAAAAAGCGAGGTGGAATAATATGCTAATATTGCCAAGCACAACAATTCGGGTTTTGAGAAATTGCCCACTCGACCCAACATATGACCACACATTATATTTTGCAAACCAAACAGCACAAGTTAATTATTTTAGCAATCTAGCTAAATACACTTTACCACTTTTAACATACCAAAGGGTTAACCGTGGTTACATGAGAGTTGAGCGAAAAGCAGAAGATTTATACGACTGCAATTATGTTATGTTCCAAAACAGTGCTTTCGGTAATAAATGGTTTTACGCTTTCATTACAAGTGTAGAATATATAAACGACGTAACAAGCGAAATACGTTACCAAATAGATGTTATGCAAACTTGGTTTTTTGATTACTCACTTGACCATTGTTTTGTAGAGCGTGAGCATAGCGCAACAGACGTTGCAGGTGATAACCTTGTTACCGAGTCAATAGGTTACGGCGATTATATGTGCGGTGTACAACAAATCATGGTAGACACAAACACCGACTGGAAAATATGCGTTGCAAGTTCTGTGCAGTCAAACAGCACATGGATAAACCCCATTGAAGCTTCACGCGGCGGGTTTTACAATCAAAACTATTCGCAGGTTAATTTCTACTATTATGACGCAGACGAGGCGGGTATTGAACAAGTCAAGACTATAATAGACAAAGTTAGTATAACCCGAAACACTGATTTCATAATTGATATATTTATGATACCTGAAAGCCTGATAATTGAAGCAACAGACGAACCGACAGCCGCAACGGAAACGACGTATTACGCAAATAAAATAACATCTATAGGCGGGTATATACCGAGAAACAAAAAGCTTTTAACTTATCCGTATTGTTTCCTTTCCGTAGATAATATGAACGGACAAACACTTGATTTGCACTATGAGTATTTTAAACATAACACTTTATGCACGTTTAAATATTTCCCTGTAATGACTGTCCCACCTAAGCTTGTTATGTACCCCGTTAATTATGGCACAGACGATAGCACGGGTAACACGTTTGACCGTACTATTATTAACACAGCTTTCCCTAAATGCCCATACGCTACTAACGATTTTGGCGCAAAAATGGTGCAAATGGGTATTGGTGTTGCACTCGGTGGGCTTGTTGGTGGGGCTGGTGGCGCGGCTAGCGCCGCAGTTGGCGCGGCTTCACAATCCTCCGCACCCCAGTTACCCCCGCCCACTTTACGAGCTGACGGGTATTTTGATATTCCCGAACCCGAACACACCGCGGGCGGTGGGCTTAATATGGGAAATATTGCACCGATTACAGGCGCTTTAGCTACACTGAGCCGAGGTTTTAACGTAAGTGCTAGCAATGTTACAAGCGGTGAAATTTGGAACAATAAGGGTCGATTTGGGTTTGTGTGTACTGATAAGCATATACGTCCCGAGTTCGCGCGAATTATAGATGATTATTTTGACCGATTCGGGTACGCAACCATGCGAAACAAGGTGCCGAACACACATAGCCGCCCGCATTGGAATTATGTCAAAACACAGGCTTGCACCATTACAGGGTCAATACCTGCGGATGACGCTAAAATGATTTGCGACATTTATAACCGCGGTATCACGTTTTGGAAAAATGGCTCAGAAGTGGGCAACTATTCGCTTAATAATACGGTTTGAGGAGGTGTAAAAATTTTGGGTAGAAAAAACAAGGAATTTTGGCAGAGCGCGTTTCGTAATAACGCAACTTTCCAGCAGTATTACAACCGATTAACGGAATTGAGCATATCAATGTTTGAATGGGTTAACCTACCGCCCGAAATTGACCCTAGATATTTGGAATTGACACTGTTTTCCCGCGGCATGGTTGTTTTCTTTCAAGATAGTGAGTTGAAGTCTGACGATATGGGGGGTTATGTCGCTTTGCAAGCAACCGTTAACGGACAATTTAATCTTTACGGAATACCAAATAAAAGGCATGTGTATTCGGTAAATGGGTATAACAACAACGTGGATGAAACAAACAGTGTTATTATTTATAACAACCTGCTACACACCGACTCACGGCTTGATGTTCAAATGTTCGCAGAACGTCTTTACAACCTCGATAGAGCGATAGACGTTAACGCAAACGCACAGAAAACCCCTATTTTGATTCGTTGCCTTGAAACACAGCGGTTGAGCTTATCTAATTTGTATAAAGAATATGACGGAAACGCACCTGTAATCATGGGTGATAAGGGGTTAGACCCGAACGCGTTTAGCGTCCTTAAAACCGATGCGCCATATGTTGCAGATAAGCTTTATACACTTAAAACACAGATATGGAATGAGGCTCTAACCTATCTCGGTATTAGTAATATCAGCGTAACTAAAAAAGAAAGACTGATAACAGACGAGGTAGAACGGAATCAGGGAGGTACAATAGCGAGCCGCTATTCACGGCTTGAAGCAAGGCGTCAAGCGTGTAGACAGATAAACGAAATGTTTGGGCTTGATATTGATTGTAAATTCCGAGATGATTTTGACGAACCAAACAGCGGAGAGGATAGTGACGATTCCGAGGGAGGTGAAGAGGATGAGTAATTACACAACCCAATTGCGTTTTATTTGTGAAACGGAGGCGGGTAAAACGGAAAGCGTGGGATATTCACAGATAAATGAGGTGATTGCGGCGGCAATACCTAAAGTGTTTAGTTTTGAGTTCCCTATATTCGATGAAGCATACAGAAATGTATTGTGTACAAAAATATTGAAACACTACTACACGCGCGAGATAGGCGAAGAGACATACGGGCTTTGGAAGCTCAGACTTGACACACGTTTAAATGAGATAATGCCGTATTACAACGAGCTATACAAAAGCGTAGTGCTCGATTTTAACCCGCTGTACGATACCGATTTGACGACAACGCACACTGGAAGCTCAGATGGAGAAAATAACACCTCAAACAGTGACCAGAACAAAACGGTTAATAAATATAGCGAAACACCACAAGGTGGCTTAGATAATGTTGAAAACGGCAAATATCTAACTAGTGCAACTATTAACGAATTCCAAAACAACGCAAATGCAAACACCAAGTATTCAGACACAAATCAGTACATTACACATGTAACAGGTAAGGGCGGTGGTAAGAGTTACCCCGAAATGATAAGAGAGTTCCGTGAAAGTGTCATAAACGTTGATATGTTGATTATTGACGATTTGAGCGACTTGTTTATAACGTTATGGTGAGGTGATTGTATGACAATTAAAAGATTTGAAATACCTTTTGTGCAGAGAGTTTTGCCGCTCGTGTACGACGACAGTATGAGCTATTACGAGGCGCTTGCAAAGCTGAAAGCCAAGGTTAACGAAATAATTGATTTCTGCAACGATTTACTTGAAAACGCTATTATCGCTTACATTGATAGGCGGTTTAATGAGTTAATGATTGGTGCCATGTACAACGAAGAGAACGAAACGATTGTATTGAGCAATGAAGAAAGTGAGGATTGATAGTTGTGAAATATGTCAGTAAATTTAATGTGCTTGGTGAAACTATCCACATAAAAGACAGCGATGCACGAAACACAGCTGGTTCAGCAAACACGAAAGCCGAAAACGCTATCGAGCTAGCAAACGTTGGTGTTAAATCTAGCGCTGTAGCAACATACGCCCAGCTTTCGCGTACTGCACAACAGAGTGCTGACGCTCAACGTGGGTACTCGACTTGTGGCGTGTTGTGGAATGAGAACGGATGTATTATATATGACCTTGGCAACGACTCAGCAAATACACCGCATGTTGTTACATGGCTGAACAGTAAAGCAATACACAAGGTTGACGCTCTTATAGTATCTCACTATCACGATGACCATATAACCCTTAACAGGTTAACGAATTTTGTTAACGGTTGTAGAAATAGTAATATTGATATATCTGAGCTAACAGTATACCTCCCGCATAAAAATATTAACTGGGCTTCGTTTATCGGCACTATGGGGTCAGCGTATCAGTCAGTCGCTAGCTCTATAAAAACGTATTTGAGTAGCCAAAACATTGATTTTTATGAGCCTGTTGCAGAGGGTGAGAGTGTTGCAATTGGTGATTTTGTTGTACGCTTTTACAACGTTGATAATAATCTGTATTCAAGTTATTACAGCTATGTACTCGATGAGACTATGGTGGAGACTTCAAACACCAACTACAACAACTTCTCTATGTGCACTATGACTAACATCTCCAAAACAAATCTGTGGAACGGTGGCGACATTGAGGAGCCAGCCGAGGCTAACATGTATAAACATGTAGGCGGTGCGGACGTTGTTATAATTTCGCATCACGGGCTAAACCTAAGAGAAAACCAAAAATATCTACATGCTATGCGGGCTAGTGTTTCTATTGTGCCCGTGTATGGTATAAGACGTCTACAGGCTATTAGTACAGCTGTATACCCGCAGGTGAGCAGAGCTTCGACTGTTGGTGCTTGCTTTAATAACTACGAGGGTGAAGAAGTAATTGTAACGCTTGGTGCTTATGGTGTTAGAGTGTTGAACGTTGGCGGTATACCCTCACGGCCTAGTATGCTGGGTGAAATTATACGCGGTGGCTTTGACTTGCATAGTTTGACTATCGCAGATATTAACCGTGTGCTGTACACACAAAACGCGTCACAGGCGGCGGCTGTTTTAAACGGTCCTGTTGTTGAGGGCACCAAGGCTGGTGCAGGTAAATATATTGTAGTTCCGCTAAATCAGAATGGTGGAAGTTTCGGAATATTGTATATTTCGTCATTTGCCGCAACTGCCCCCTTAATGAGCTATACATTGTATGACGGCGATGAACAAACGTGGAGTGCTTGGAAAACCGTTAAATTTACAGTTGGCGAAAGCTCTTAAATACAAAAACAACCACACGGTAATTACCGTGTGGTTGTTTTTTGTTTGACAAGATAATATGCCAAACAAATCTGAACATCCTTGTTCTTTATGTGTACAGTATAACATATGTATGGGTGTTTGGCAATTGGTAAATGTACTAAATACTTTGCCGTATTCTATTGCTGTTTTGTGCAATGTGATGAAATGGTTGCAAAATGGTTACAAATGTGCTCCAATTG
>JAZLIT010000127.1:0-16076 GCA_045617525.1 Solibacillus sp.
GACTGTTAATTTCAAATTCAGTCTCCACATTTAGTTGGATATACATCACTAATCACCTCTGGATTAGTATGTATGTCCTGAGCATTTTTGTACATGCTTATTCAAGCGGTAATGTACATATTTAAGTTAGCATTTATAATAGCTGCGTTTTTTTCATATTCTTAGAGGCTAAAGAAAATTTTTTAGAGAATTAGGCTTTATAAAAAGTATTGTTTGATATAAATACTCTTTTAAAATTTTGGGTTATTAATTGAGGAGGAGTTTTATGGCACTTCAAGCCGAGGCGTTGGTGGAGGAATGGTTTAATCGAAATGGTTATTTCACAATGAGGGGAATAAAAGACAAAATTGACGAAATCGATATTTTAGCAATAAAAAATCTTGGGCAAGATGGTTGGGACTACGTGCATTGTGAAGTTCAGGTAAGTATCCGTCCAGTGGGATATATAAGTAAACTGACTGAAGTATTAGTAAAAGAGTTAGGTGTAAAAGAAAAAACTAGTGCGAAATTAAGAACGGAAGCACAAATAGAGGAATGTGCAAAACAGTGGGTAGCAAATAAGTATATGGTTCAGAAAAAAATGCAATTGCGGAATACAATTATTCCCGAGTGTAATTGGCGCTATGTATTCGTTTATGGGAATGTGAAGGATTCGAAAGAGCTTGATTATATTAAATCTGAAGGAGTATATCTGCTTCCTTTTAAGAAGATACTGAGTGACCTTTGTAATAAGCAAACGCAACTTAAATTTACTGGATCTTCTGCAGGTGATTTAGTTGAAATAATTAATTTTGTTCAATAATTAAAGATACAAAGGAGAAATATTAAATATGCAAAACCTTGAACTGACCGATAATATATTTAAAAATCTTAATCACTGTATTGGAGATTTAATAATTGAAACGAATGGAAAGAGCTTGATTAATGGGTATAGTCCGGATTTAAGTCTGAAAAATAAAGCTGGTGACTTAGTTTATATTCTGGAAAATGAACGAAAAACCGATCGAAAAGCTTTTTTAGGAGATGTTGTGAAAGCTTCTCATTACTGCGACATAACCCAAAACACAGCGACCTTGATAATTGTTATGAAAGAAACTACAAATCAAACTACTACGATTCAAATATATAAACATTTAAAAACCTATTTTCAATGGATGAAGTCTAAAGGGATATTAGCTTTAACAGATATTCTTGTGATTTCAGATAACGAATATAAAAAATCTGTAGAATGTAACGAAAGTATTGGTTCGAAAGAGTTTATTAAACGATGTCTTTCTTCTTTGTAATACTTCAGGATTTATGAAAGAATCTATCCCAAATAATTATAAAAACCACGGCATACATCTGTTACGATGTACACTAGCTATAGGAGGAATATTATGAAAGAAATTTATAAAGATATCGAAAAATGGTTATCTACTTGTCCTAAATGGTTACAAGTAAGTGCTAAACGATTAGTAGAAAATAATAATACTTATAATGATAAGGATATCCAAGAGTTAACTGAACTTTGTAAGAAGGAGATTAGCGGAGAAGATGAACGATTTAATGACCTGAAAATAAATTTTCTTCATTATAAAGAAAATACAACCAATATAAAGTTAAAACGAATTTCGAACGTTATGGGAATAAATGCTTTAGCTCCAAAAGCTCCATTAGAATTTCATGATAAGGTAACAATTATATATGGAGGTAACGGTTCTGGTAAGTCTAGTTATGTAAAGTTTTTGAAATATATTACTGGGATACAAAGTAATAATGGGGTACCGAATAATGTATTTAAGCCTGAAAAAGTTCAACAATGTGATTTAACATATGAAATAAATAGTATTCAAGAAACTGTGAAATTTAATGGGCAGTTTGAAGTTCTAGATCAACTAAGAGCTATTAATTTATATGATACGGATAGTATAAATTTATATTTGAATAATGAGAACGAAAGTACATATGAACCATGGTTATTAAAGATGCTCACGCAATTAAGCAATATATGTGTTGCCGTAAATGAAAAGATTAATCATGAAAAAAGTTTAATAATCCCTCCGTCTGTCCATGTTCCTTATAATCTATACGGTACTAAAGCTATTAGCTGGTACAACAATCTAGATAAAAATACTCTGGTAATGGAAGTTGAGAAACAATGCTTTTGGGATGAAACTGATAGTACTAATTTAGAGGTTTTAAAATCTAAAAACTCTAAAGAATTAATTGAAAGTAAAATTAACGAGTATAGTAAACTGATTGAAAATGCTGAAATATTTTACAACCAGTTAAAGTTATTGAAAGAAAGTCTAAACGAACAAATATTTACCATATTTAATGCTGCTAAAATTGACTATAAAGCAAAGGTGAAAATTACTGAAACAGAGGCTTTAAAAGTACTGGACGGTACAGCAATTGATGGTATTGGGACAGATACATGGAAAATCCTTTGGGAAAAAGCTAGAGAGTATTCTGTAAAGTATGCATACCCGAATAGTAATTTTCCAAATGTAACAAATGATGCTGTTTGTGTTCTATGTCATCAAAAATTATCAGAAGAAACAAAAGGAATGTTTATTTCATTTGAATCATTTATTAAATCGTCATTAAATAGTGATGTTAAATCAGCTTTAGAGAAGATAAATAGTCTTATTTCGGAACTCCCAAATATACCTTCAATTCAAGAGCGGAATTTAAGTTATCAATTGAATGCTTTTAGTGATGAAGAGATTGGTTTTTTTGAAGATTATATTAAAAAAATTAATACTGTAAGAGAATGTTTAATCGATATAGACTGGGATAACACTAATTATCCTAAATTTGAAAGTAGTGCTATAAAAAAAATTGAAGATAAAATTGCAAGTTATAAAGAAGAATTAAAAAAATATATAGAGTTAAAAACTCTAAATGATAATGAAAAAATTGCTTCTGAGATTATAGAGTTAGAGGCAAAAAAATTTATTCATGAAATAAAAAAAGAAATATATAAACTCATAAAATATCATCAAAAAATTTCTGAATTAGAGACTGCAATTGGCTTAACTAAAACAACTAGTATTTCTAATAAAAAGGCTGCATTATCAGCAAAGTTAATTACTGAAGAATATATATTAAGATTTAATAAAGAGCTGGAATACTTAGGTGCTAAGAATATAGGCGTGGAATTAGTTAAGACCAGAACTACTAGAGGTAAAGTTCTACATAAAATTCAGTTAAAAGGAATATCGATGAAATCTGATATTACGGAGGTTTTAAGTGAAGGAGAAAGTAGAATTGTATCACTAGCGGGATTTTTAGCAGACGTAGAATGTGCTGAAGGGATAAAACCATTTATATTTGATGATCCAATTTCATCCTTAGATCAATCTTTTGAAGAATATACTATTAATAGAATTGCTAAGCTAGGTTTATCAAGACAATTGATTGTTTTTTCACATAGACTATCATTTATAGTTTTGTTACAAGAGGCATTAAAAGGATATGATTTAAATTATGAAGTCATATGTTTGAATAAAGAAATTTGGGGTGCTGGGGAGCCTGGGGAAATACCAATTTTTGCAGAAAAACCTGAAAAAGCGTTAAATAAGCTCTTAGATGAGAGATTAAATAAAGCCAAAAAGGTTTATGTAAAAGATGGAGTAAACGAATATACTGTGTTAGCTAAAGGAATTTGTAGTGATTTCCGCATAATACTAGAGCGTTTGATAGAGAATAATCTATTATCAGATGTTGTTCACCGATTTAGAAGGTCATTAATTACCAAAAATAAAATTCATAATTTAGCTAAAATAAATATACAAGATTGCGAAAAATTCGAATATTACTTAACCAAGTATTCTAAATATGAGCATTCTCAGTCACTTGAGTTGCAAGTGATTCTACCTTTACCAGAAGAACTTGAAAACGATTTGACTGATATAAAAAATTGGATACAAGAATTTAAAAACCGCTCAATTCCATTAAAAGTGAATTAAAAGAAATTTTATTAGAAAAAGAAGTTAGTTAAGGAGATTATAAAATAAGATGACAGAAATTATATTGCAGTTACAGGATAAAGTGAAATTAATAAGTACGTTTATAGCACCTGTTGCGGTGATTTTAAGTGTATATACTTATCTGCGAAATGCTTACAATAGAAGAATTGATAATGCAATTACTTTTTGCGATCGTTTTGCTAAAAATGTTCTTCCTGCTTATCAAAAGTATAAGGTAGATACCGTAAATATTGATAAATTAAGCTATCAACCAGGTTTAATAATTCATCAGATGAGAGGCTTATCATTTTATGAGGGACAATTACTAGACGATAATAGCTTAAAAGAATTAAGTGATCAAGATGTATATGCAATTTTAAATGAACTAGAAATTATTGCGATTGCGATTGATAAAAAAGTTCTCGATGTTCGCACTGCTAAAAGTATAATTGGACCATTCTTTTGTGAACGTGTGGAGGTATATGCGCCCATCATTTTATCAATTCGAAGTGAAAATAAGTATGCGTTTTCGAGATGCCTTAAAGTGTATAAAAAATGGCGTCAGACATATATTACAGGTGTTACAAGCCCGCTTAATTCGTCTAAAGAAGGGATACAACACTGATTTTAAATTTCTCAAATGCTAACATTCCGCTAACACAATCACATAAAAAACTATAAACTATCATGAAAGATATTACAGCAGCAAATCCTAAAAATCTTGATTTACCGCACTCTCGTAATACATCGTGCAAGATGTAAATCACCTTCACCTTACGCCAGGAATGATGTAATAAGGGTTTGAGCCACTTTTGCAAGTTGTAGAAATGGCTTAGATTTTCCGGAGAAGTATTACTTTTTCTGAAGTGGTGTTACTCACAATTTAAATGAAACGCAATTACCACCTCCCAAGATTTAATCTTGGGAGTTGGTTTTTTTTATGCTCAATTTAATTAACTGGCTAATGTTAGATTGTGGATAAATGAGCTTTTATAAAGTCCAACTGCAGCTAAGCTTTACTATATAGATCTCACACATACTTAATTGAAGTTGAAGTAATCTTTAACTGATAGTATTGTTAGAAATATAAAAAGCAGACTCCTCTATTGGTGCGCTATACGCTACTTTACGGGCTGCCTCTATAATTTAATGAAGTAAATAAGCCGATTTTAGAGAATTAAGTCATGATTAATAGAGCAACTCATTTGCTTCCTTTAAGCCATAAATTAGCTAATAGAAAGAGGCATTAAATGATCACATTGCAACAGTTAAAATACGTAATTGAAGTTTCGAGAAGTCGTTCCATTAGTAAGGCTGCGCAAAATCTATTTATTAGTCAGCCTAGCTTATCAAATGCAATAAAAGAATTAGAAATTGAAATCGGCATTGCCATATTTTTAAGAACGAATAAAGGAATCATTTTGACAACTGAAGGATCAGAGTTTTTAGGCTATGCAAGGCAAGTAGTAGAACAGGCTGCACTTCTAGAAAATCGCTATTCCAATGCGCAACCATTACAGCAGCATTTCTCGGTATCGGCACAGCATTACGCTTTTGCGGTGAGTGCATTTGTTCGTTTATTAAAAGAATACAATCAGGAGGAATATGAATTTACGTTAAGAGAAACGAAAACGTATGAAATTATTGCGGATGTAAAAAATTTACGCAGTGAGATAGGGATTTTATATGTTAATGATTTTAATAAAAAAGTAATTTATAAATTTCTTGAAGAGGGAAACTTAATATTTCACCAGCTTTTTGAGGCCGATCCACATGTATTTATAAGCGCGCAAAACCCACTTGCCAAGCAGGATTTTGTTACGTTGTCAGATTTATTGCCGTATCCGTACTTATCTTTTGAGCAAGGAGACTATAATTCATTTTACTTTTCTGAAGAAATTTTAAGTACGATTTCAAGACCTAAAAATATTACCGTGAGCGACCGTGCTACGTTGTTTAATTTATTAATCGGATTAAACGGCTATACGATTTCTACGGGTGTTATTAGTCATAAATTAAATAGTAAGGATATTGTAGCTGTTCCTTTATTAGTTGATGAACGAATTATGGTTGGATATATAACGCATAAAAATGTGAAAAATAGCCCTTTAGCAAATATTTATATTGAGTATTTGAAGGCGTCCATTGAAGAGGAACAAAATAAGGTATAGTTTTTACCTATAGCTAGAGATACATTTTAAGTGTTATATGATAGCTGATATGTCATGTTACACTCTCCTTACACTATTAATTGAGGGAGATACATATTATGACATTTAAAAAAATTACTTTACCATTTCGATACGATCAAGTAGGGAGTTTATTACGTTCTTCTAATTTGACTGAGGCACGTGAACAATATAAGTCAGGGGCTATTACTCAAGATCAATTAATTAACGTTGAAAATAATGAGATTATTCACCTTATTGAAAAGCAAAAAGAAAATGGCGTAGTAGCTATAACGGACGGCGAATTTCGTAGAAGCTGGTGGCATTTTGATTTCCTAGGTGGACTTGATGGCGTCGAATATTATGAAAAAGATAAAGGGTTAGCCTTTCATGGAATGGAAACACGTAAAGAAGGCATTCGCTTAGTTGACAAAGTTGATTTTTCTACACATCCATTTGTAGAGCATTTCAAATTCTTAAAAGAGCATGCTGGGGAAACAATTGTAAAACAAACAATTCCAAGTCCTAATATGCTTTTCTACCGTGTTGATATGAATGAAGAAATTTATCGTGATAAAAACGAACTTCTAAAAGATACGATTGCAGCATACCAAAAGGCAATCCAAGCATTTTATGATGCAGGCTGTCGTTACTTGCAATTAGATGATACAGCTTGGGCAGATTTATTTTCTGAGGAAGGTCATAATAAACTTCGAGTAAAAGGATTAGATCCAGCTGAAGAATTAAAGCTAATGCAATATGTAATTAATGAATCGATTGCAAATAAACCAGAAGATTTAGTCGTGACGATGCATATTTGTCGTGGTAACTATAAATCAAATTATTTTACAAGTGGTGGATATGATTTTGCGTCGGAAGCTATTTTTGGTGGATTAAATGTTAATGGTTTATTTTTAGAATTTGATGATGAACGTTCAGGTAGCTTTGAACCTTTAAAATACGTGAATCGAAAAGATTTAAAAATCGTACTTGGATTAATAACTACAAAGACAGGTACGTTAGAAGACAAGGAAAAAATTAAAGCGCGTATTCATGAAGCGGCTACGTATTTACCATTAGAGCAACTTTGCTTAAGTCCTCAATGCGGCTTTTCGTCAACAGAAGAAGGCAATATCTTAACAGAAGAACAGCAATGGGAAAAGCTGCGCCTCGTTAAAGAAATTGCAGAAGAAGTTTGGGGATAACACATTTTTAGTAATGTTTAAATTTGTTACATTGAATGCTACTAGCTTTAATGAGAGGTTTTTATTTCTCAAAAGTTAGTAGCTTCTTTAAAATACATGTGTTGGAGAGGCTATCATGAATACAGTGAACCCGATTGAAATAGTTAATAAAAGTAATTTAAAAAGTTTTCATTACGTTCTTATTCTTTGTTTGTTTTTTATCATGATGTTCGATGGGTATGATGTTGTCATTTATGGTGCAACAATTCCGTTGTTAAAAGCAGAATGGGGAATTACTACTATCGTGGCAGGTTCTATAAGCAGTTATACTACGATTGGTACAGCTGTTGGTGCTATAGTTTTTGGGCTCTATGCAGATCGTTTTGGAAAAAAGCGCATCATTATTTTTACAATATTTTTATTTAGTTTCTTTACATTTTTATCTGGATTTGCAACGTCACCTGTATTTTTTATTATTTGTCGTATTATTGCGGGACTAGGATTTGGTGGAGTAATGCCAAATGTCGCTTCATTAATTTCTGAATACGCACCGGCAAAACATCGTGCTGCCATTATTTCATTCATTTTTTGCGGTTATTCCGTTGGTGCGATGACTGCATCATTTAGTGGACAATTATTACTCGAAAGATTCGGTTGGCAACCAGTTTACTGGATTGGTGGATTACCAATTCTTTTGTTACCACTAATTGTACGCATCCTTCCAGTGTCGTTTAACTCCTTAATAAAACAAAAGGATACAGAAGGACTTGTTATCGTCCTTCGAAGAATAGAGCCAAAGCTTTCAAAAGATGTTCAGTTTACATATGTTGAGCAGGAACAATTACAAAAATCATCGGTTCGTGACCTGTTTAAAAACAAACTGGGTTTAAGTACGATGATGTTTTGGCTCTCTTGCTTCTGTACATTTATACTGATGTATTCTTTAAATACATGGCTTCCAACATTAATGATGAATGCAGGATATGATCTAAAATCAAGTCTTACATTTGTTGCCGTGTTACAGATAGGTGCGATTCTTGGAACCTTGGTGTTCGGCAATATTATTCAATTACTTGGTTTTAAACGTGTTCTGATTCCCCTTTATTTAGTAGGGGCTGCATCATTGGTGCTAATTGGATACTCTCAAAATATTTATATCGCATATGGGCTAATTGCACTTATTGGAGCTGCTTCAGTTGGTTTACAAAACATATCGAATGCATACGTAGCGGAATATTATTCAGTCGATGTTCGAGCAACGGCACTTGGTAGTACAATGGCATTTGGACGTATTGGTTCTATTGTGGCTCCAACTTATATGGGAATCTTATTGACTTTTAATCTTCAACCACAGTTTAACTTTTTTGCAATTGGTATTGCGGCAATTTTTGGCGCAATCGCAATGGCCTTTATTCGTGAAGACCGTGCAGACTACGCAGTAGAGAAACAAGTAACTTCTAAAAAAGTAACAATTTTAAAATCTACTATGAGTAATTAATATTTTAATCGGATTGTACTTTAGCTAGATAGTAATCTAACTTGCTTAAAGTTAAACAAGCACCCTTATTGCAAAAAAATCAGTGCATATAGATCTTTTGAGAAGAGCTTGGGACAATTTACTTGTCCTAAGCTCTTTTTTACATTGCATCAAATAAATTTGAGAAATTTTAAGAAAGTAGTTGCAATATTCGTTCTTTCACCATATATTTTCCTAAGGGAAACTTTTATTCGTTAGTGAAATTTAGTTTCTATAACGAAAGAAGGTTAAAAACGAAAAGGGGATTGGTTGATGAAGAAATGGTTAAGTATCGTTGCACTAAGTTTAATGTTAGCAGCCTGTAGTGAAAATGGTTCAAATAATGAAGATGCGGACAAAGAAGGAAATGTTGTCGCAACAACAGGTCAAATCGCAGACGCAGTGAAAGTCATTAGTGGAGGTAAATTAACAATTACGACACTAATGGGGCCAGGTGTGGACCCGCACCTTTACAAAGCAACACAAGGGGATATGACAAAATTAGATAATGCAGAAGTTATTTTATATAACGGACTTCATTTAGAAGGTCAGTTACAAGATATTTTTGATCAAATGAGTAAGGATAAAACAGTGTTTGCAGCTGCAGAAGTTTTAAAAGAGGGCCAGTTATTAGCAGACGCTGAGAATGATTCATTGAACGACCCACATGTATGGTTCGATATCATGCTTTGGAAAGAAGTAGTAGACGGTATTGGTGATACATTGGTAAAAGAATACCCTGAACACAAAGAGGAATTTGAAAAAAATGAAAAAGAGTATTTAGCAAAGTTAGATGAATTAGCTACATTTGCAAAGGAACGTGTAGCAGAGATTCCGGCGGAGCAACGTATTTTAGTAACGGCACATGATGCGTTTAACTATTTTGGTGACAGCTTAGGTTTCGCGGTAAGTGGCTTACAAGGCTTAAGTACAGAAGCTGAGTATGGCGTTAAAGACGTTGAAAACATGGTTAACTATTTAGTAGATAAGAATATTAATGCGATTTTTGTTGAATCAAGTGTATCCGATAAAGCGTTAAAAGCTGTTATTGAAGGTGCGAAAGAAAAGGGTCAAAAGGTTGTCATTGGTGGCGAGTTATTCTCTGATGCAATGGGTGCAGAAGGGACAGAAGAAGGCACGTACATTGGGATGTATAAACACAACATCAATACGATTGTCAATTCATTAAAGTAGGTGGAAAGTATGGATGCATTATCCGTCGAGCAGTTACAAGTTGCTTATGATAAAAAAAAGGTGTTAAAAAACATAAATGTTGAAGTGCCAGCGGGTCATTTAACAGCGATTATTGGACCGAATGGCGCCGGTAAATCAACATTCCTGAAAGCAATCTTAAATCAACTCCAAAATAAACAGGGCGCTGTAAAAATATTAGGAAAACCATATAAGTCAAAAGAAGGTATTGTAGGTTATGTCCCTCAACGTAATGCGGTTGATTGGGATTTTCCAACGACGGCACTTGATGTTGTACTGATGGGTAGATACGGTCATCGTAGTTTATTTAAATGGATGAAGAAAGAAGATCACCAAAAAGCTTTAGCTGCTTTAACGAGCGTCAATATGCAGGATTTTTCCAATCGCTCAATCGGTCAATTATCGGGTGGTCAACAGCAGCGGGTCTTTCTAGCAAGAGCGCTAGCCCAAGATGCACAAGTTTATTTTTTAGACGAACCATTTGCAGGGGTAGATGTCGCAACGGAGAAAATGATTATTGATATTTTAAAAGGTCTTCGCGATGAGGGTAAAAGTATATTTGTTGTCCATCATGATTTACAGACGGTTGAAGATTATTTTGATTATGCTGTGTTACTCAATGAAACCATTCTGGCAGCGGGCCCTATAAAAAAGAGTTTTACTGCCGAGAATCTTCAAAAAACATATGGTGGGCGTCTCGTTTTATTTGATAAAGAAGGCGAACTTGTATGATTAGTGGTAATTTACTTTGGATTTTAGTGGGTACAATGCTACTTGGTCTTGCAGCTGGTATTATCGGGACCTTTTCTTTTTTACAAAAACAAAGCTTAATCGGGGATGCAGCTGCACATGCTGCATTACCTGGTGTGGCCCTTGCATTTTTAGTAACCGGAGAAAAGGATTTACCGATTCTTATGTTAGGGGCAGTCGTTACATCGACATTAGCGGTTTATAGCATTCAAGGGATTGTAAATTTCTCCAAGCTAAAAGCGGATGCAGCGATTGGCCTAGTGTTATCTGTTTTCTTTGGCATTGGGATTGTCTTTTTAACGATTGTGAACCGCCAACCAGGGGGCAATCAAAGTGGGTTAAGTGACTTTATATTTGGCAAAGCAGCAGCTATGACAAAAAGTGATTTATATTGGTTATTTATTTGTGCAGGGTTAATCTTAGTTGTCAGTGTGTTACTACAAAAACAATGGAAGTTAATGATTTTTGATCCTGTTTACGCAAAAAGTATCGGGCTACCAATTTCATTTTTGAAAATCATTTTAACAGCACTCATTGTTTTGACGATTGTAACAGGTATCCAAGCGGTCGGTGTTATCCTGATGTCAGCCCTTTTGATAATTCCGGCAGCAACTGCAAAGCTGTGGACAAAAACTGTGGCGACAATGCTCATTTTCAGTGGCACATTGGGAGGATTCTCAGGTGTTGTAGGAACCTATATTAGTTCTTTAAAAACAGGTTTATCCACCGGTCCAATCATTGTATTAGTATCAGCTGTTGTCTTTCTTGTGTCTTATTTTATTAGTCCAAATTCAGGTTTATTAAGTAAGCTATTGCAGAAGAGACGCTTACAAAGTGAGGTGACACAGCGTGATTGAATTTTGGGTGATTATAACAGGTGTATTAGTAGGCATTACATGTAGTATTGCAGGTGTATTTTTAGTGTTACGCAAAATGTCAATGATTGCAGATGCCATTAGCCATACTGTGTTATTTGGGATTGTCATCTCGTTTATAGTTACGCAAACATTAACTGGTGTCTCTATGTTTATAGGAGCAGCTTTGGCGGGTTTATTGACGGCTTTCTTAGTCCAGTATTTACGTTCAAATGGGATTCAAGAGGACGCGGCAATCGGGATTATTTTCACAACACTTTTTGCGATTAGTGTTTTATTGATTACGATTTTTGCGGGGGATGTCCATTTAGATGTGGAGCATGTACTAATGGGGGAAATTGCATTTATTCCATGGGATAAGTTGACGTTATTTGGTCTTGAGATGCCAAAAGCGGTTTGGATGCTTGGGAGCGCGTTACTGCTCAATGTGGTGATTTTAACAGCATTTTTTAAAGAGTTTAAACTATCGACCTTTGATCCAGTTTATGCAGCATCCATTGGTATTCCGGTAATCTTCATGCATTACTTGTTTATGCTAATGATTTCCCTTACAACTGTATCTGCATTCGACAGTGTCGGTGCGATTTTAGTAATTGCTATGTTAATTGGTCCAGCTGCAACGGCTTATTTAATTAGTCGTTCGCTAAGGGAAATGTTTGGCTTTGCCATTAGCTTCGGTGTAGTGGCCGCTATCGGTGGTTATTTTTTGGCGAAATGGTTTGACACCTCGATTGCAGGCATGATGGCAGTCATGGTCGGCATACTATTTGTCATTGTCCTTGTAGTACAAATTATTGTTCGGAAACTGGCAAAGAATCTCTTACAATCAAATACATGAAGTTTTTTAGAAAATCCATATTTGGTATCTTACTTTACCCGAGGCCCCCCATTTTCGGGGGTCTTTAGTAGGTATAGTTAGATATATGTAATTATTTGTTAATTTCAATCATAATCTTAATTATATGGGCATGTATAGCTTTAAAAAGTGTCGATTAATTAGGAGGAGTGTAGATGGATAATCTAAAGAAAATAGGTATTGTAGTAACTACAGTAGCATTATCTATTGTAATGGCATCATCTGTTGGGCATGCTACATCAGTGGTGAATGAGCAACCTGGGAAAATTCAAATTCAAGTTGCTTCAACAGAGACAGAAGTTACAAAAGAACAGTTAATCAAGAAATTTAAAGAATTGTTCCCTAAACAGTTTGATTTTCTAACGACGAAAGATTTTAGTATGAGTAGTGGTCATCAATATTTTGATGATGAAACGATTCGCTATAATTTAACTTTTAATAAAGTCGTTAATCGTAAGCCAATCTATGGAAGTATAGGATTTGTTGGAAAAGATTTAGAAATTGAGAACTTCTATTATCAACCATCCGACGTAACAGGTTCTTTATTTCCAGCAAAAACTTCAAAAGAAAAAGCAGAGAAACTAGCAGTAGACTTCGTAAACAAAACCCTTAATGGACAAGCTTATCAACTACAAAAAAACTCCTTCGATTATTATTTCTCAAACAGACTACTAACAGAGCCTATACAATATCCATTTACTTTCATTCACACAAAAGATGATGTACCGGTATCCGATCAGCGAATTGATGTAACTGTTCTTGGAAACGGTGAAGTCATAAGCTTTTATAGAAGTGTTGCAAGTAATGAGGGGATAACTTTTGATGATGCCAAAAAAGTAAAAGATAAAAATGCGGTTTTGGAGCAGGTAAAGGAAAACCTTTCTGTAACTTTACAATATCAGATTAACTATGATTACCAAACGGGTAGTGAGAAAAATGTAAAACTTATTTATGTACCTTCTACAAAATTACGTGGAGTTCATGCTCTTACAGGGAAGTGGCAAACTGCGAATGGGTTTTCAGAGCAATTACCCGTAGATTTAAAAATTGAGCGTCTTGCAACTAGCCCACTACCAGTTAAACAAGATAAAATTTCAAAAGAAGATGCAAAGAAGATTGCAGAAAAAGTACTTAAAATTGACTCTGACAAGGTGAAGTTAATCATTAATAGTGTTGAGGAAATGGATAACCAAGACGGTAAGCCCGTCTTATACGTCCAATATATGTATGAGTTCAAAAATGGAGGACATGGGGCAAGTCTTGAAATAAATCAAAATACAGGTGAAATCATACAGTACTACGATATAAGAAATGAAGTCCTAGCCCAAGTTGGACAAGAATCCACGAATGGCAAAGTCATTACACAAAAAGAGGCACTCGCTAATGCTATCAAGTATGTAAAAGAATCAGTACCTTCATACTTACACAATTATGCACAACCGATAGAAGAACCTCATTTTTACGAAGAACAAGGGTCTTATTATTTCTCATTCCCTAGAATCGTGAACAATATTATAGTTTCTGGCGACCAGATAGGTGTTGGAATCGGGTCAGATGGTTCTTTGCAAAGTTTGAATGTCAATTATCAAACGATAGAAGAATGGCCATCCACTGACAAAGTAATTTCTAAAGAAGAAGCGAAAAAAATGTTATTAGATGCATTAAGTGTAAAACTTCAATATGAGAAGCAAGGCAATAATGTAAAACAAAAGCATTATAATATTGTTTATGTTCCAACATTTAATAATGATTCTTTAAGTTTATTAGATGCAAATACCGGGAAATGGACACATTTATATGGGAATAATGCAGATTTACCTGTTGTTACTCACCCAACTGCAGAAGCGGAGCTAAACTATCTAATTCAAGCAAAGATTTTAGATATTGCAGACAGTAATACATTTAACGCTAATTCCTCCATTTCGAAAGGCGAGGCAATTAAAATAATTATGAAGTCACTAACTTATATTTATGCAGATTATTACCAAGGTGGAGAAAATATATATCAAACTTTTGAGAACATAAGTCCAGACCATCCTTACTATCAAGTAATTGAGCGGGCGGTTACAATGGGTATCATAAAAACAGATGCTACTAACTTTGATGTAGATTCTAAGGTAACGCGTGAAGAGTTAGCAGTCTGGTATATACGTGTGTTAGGCCTGGAGCAAGCGGCTAAAAATAGCAATATTTATAAGATTGACTTTACAGATTCGAATAAAGTGAAAGCAGAAAATACAGGATATGTAGCATTGGCAAGTACATTAGAATTATTTACGATTAATAATAACGAATTTTCTCCAAATCAAGAAGTAACTTTTGCAGAGTTGGCCGTATCAACAATTCGTCTTGCTCATTTAATAGCTGAGAATGGAAGAAGCTTAAATTACTAATAACAAGCGCCCTTTACTACATGAAAGACGGTAAAGGAGAAGAGGTTATGCTTTGCAGTAGGAAGTAAATTGTGGAACATAGAAATGGCTACTCGTCTCCAATCTGAAAGAAAGATTGCAACGGGTTGCCATTTTTTTATATGTCGTAAGATAGCTAGCAATTTTTACACAGTAAATAGTGAACCTGTTAAAAAAATTAACAGGTTCACTATTTGAGTTTTGAAATAAGCCGTTGGAATAAATCTTGTTATACCCCACAAGTATATGATCTTGAATATACAGCATAGGTTGAAGGTTATGTTCTAGAAGATAATTTACTTTCATTTTTCATGTAGCGTTATCTCTGTACCAGAACCGCAATGTCAACCAGAAGTCTTATTGTATTTATTTAATGTGTAATTCTACTAAAGAGGGGTTTTTACTGTTTTTTGATACCTTAACACCTGAGCTGCCCATTTTTTGAGTAATCTCAAAAGTAACTGGACCGTTTACATTAGAAACATCTATTCTATAGACTTTCTCGGTATCAGGCTCCAGTGTATCTATATGTGTGGGTTGGTTATCTACATAAACATTTAATAATTCTTTTGTTGGTTGATTTTTAATGTATGCATTTATGCTGATTTGACGACTAAGTTGTGGGTTCTTATTTTTAACTCTCACATATAGGTTATCGTTATCTTCCTCCGCACTAATAGTACAGCGTGAGACACTTGTGTTTGACATGTAGCCTCCTCCAATTCTTTTGTTTTCTTACTCTTTATTGAGAGATTTAATAACATCAAGGATAGCTTTACGATTACTATTTTCCTCTTTTAACAATTCATTCATCATAGTAGAGAATTTTGCAACTAAGGGTTCTATCTGTTCTGAATTCTGGTTACCTAATAAGCTTTCCATCATAATAAGTGTAGATAGAGACATAGCCATATATCCAGCACTATTATCGGTTACGTTGATAATGGTATTGTTTCCGTTTGTTAAGGTATTGTGACCAGCGTCAGCAGTAGCATCAGAATCAGCAGTAGAATCAGTGTCAGCTGTTGCATTAGCATCAGAATCAGCAGTAGAGTCAGCGTCAGCAGTAGCATCGGCATTAGCAGTAGAATCAGTGTCAGCTGTTGCATTAGCATCAGAGTCAGCAGTAGAGTCAGCGTCAGCAGTAG
>JAZLIT010000128.1:0-11466 GCA_045617525.1 Solibacillus sp.
GTTCTCTTTCGTCTATGGTAAGATGTGTATAGAGACTCATCGTTTTCATTCCTTTCAATAGTTGTCGTCGTAAACACTATTTTACAAGGTTTGAATCGTTGAGTCTCTTTTTAGTGTTGCACTTAAAGTGTAAATTCAAGATATAATAAAATGTGTAAAATACTAGAATAAATTTTAAAATTTAAGGCAAATATGATTTAAACGATAATTATCACTTTTTGTATGAATAATCCCCTTTTGAACGATAAATTATAGGAAGCATCCGATAATTAGAAAGTTATGTCCAAGGTATTTATATTATGTAAACTAAAATATTTGTAACTATAATCGGCAAATGAATTTCATGGACCTTCCCTTCCTGAACTGGTTAAAACGCAGAACGCAAATGAGTGTTGCGTTCTACGTTTTAAATCCTATTACCAGTTTTTTAATACAATATACCAGTTTTAACGATTTCAACTTCTACTTTGATCGGAATATTTAATGTAGCAAACTGTTCGCTCCAATCCTCTTTAAACAGCTTCGGATGAAATGCACGAACTGTTCGGCCAAGTCCAATGGCATCACACTTTGCCTTTTGTAATTTTTCCATCATTTCATTCATATCTTTCTCAATACTTTCAGAGAGAAATTGTTCCAGCTCATTTCGTTTTTGTTTATCCTTCAAATGGTCTTTCGGATATTCGGCAACAGTAACTTCAATTTTTTGTACAATTTCAATTTTATCCTTTGTAACAGTAAGATCTCTTTTTGAATCATTGATTCGGATTGATGCTGGACTATCTTTATATAAGTAACTAATCCGTGCTATAGGACCAAGTGTTTCATTTAAAACATTCAGTAAAACTCCCTGCTTTGCAGACAAGTTCTCACCTGTATATGACCGCCCAGAAAACAACGCTACTCCATCCGCAACCGGTCTTTTTTCATCATCCATTTTAATATACGGCAGCGTTAAATCTTGCGCGGGTTCAAAAAGGATTGATCCAGCTGTTTGCACTGTATATGGAATGACAAATGAGTTATCTTCTAAACTTATAATAAAACGGTTATAAAACTCACCTGTAGTACTTTGAAAATCCTCACTCAGTTCAAAAAAAGGCTTTAATTCTCCTTGTACAATAGCCAATTTTGATGTAATCGGATTGGTGGCATCACGGTAATAAATATCTATATAATCATATATATCACTTTTTGCTGTTTCTTCGGAGATCAGTACTGTTGACAGTACTGATAAATCTAGTGTTTGCTCCACTTTCAGCTCCGCATCCTGCCGTACATCTCGTGGTGACACTCCCTTTCCAGTAATGACAATCGTCTTCATATCTTCAGTTGTTGCTTCTGGATAGGCATAGTACGCCGTCACATCACCTATTTCCCCTTCAAAACCAGATAGTGATACTACGGATGAATTTTTATAAAGTCGCTCATCCCAACAACCAGTGAGTATGAACGTTCCTAATATTAAGAAGACGTGTCGGATTCGGATATCGTTCTCCCCCTTATTTTATTTACTAGTATAATAATAACGGGTAAGGCAAACGTAAACAGGATATTGGCATATACTATATATTCCTTTAAAAAATCAAGTATTGAAAAACGAATCAGAAAGGTTGCAGTCACGCCAATAACAGTGAAGAAAATGAATTGCTGTAAAACAGGTGATTTACGTTTTTTTTCAAAATAAACAAGTCGCATTACGAGTACATAATTGACAATTGCCACTAATGACCAAGACAACCAAATATAAATAAAAAATAAATCAAGGCGTTTCACAAACGTAACTTCTAGCGAATGTAAAATATACAATATGGGTTCGGGAATCATTTTGATTTCCTCAAGCGAAAAAAACATCAAGGTAAATAAAATGGAAAATAAATAAAAGCTCGTCAAAATTGAGGAATATATTACCAATACTTTCTTGTTAATCTTTTCGTTATTTAGTATATATTTGCGTAGCATTACATACATTTCGGCTCCACCAAATGCATAAGTCGAAAAGATTAACCCCATCATCCACGATTCTATTGGCTCTTGAAATAACGGTAGTAAATTCGTGCCATGTAGATTCGGAATTGCTAGTAACATAAAAATGATAAATAGGAATAGCATCGGTAGCAAAACTACCCCAATATTGACGGCCGTTTCAGGTCTGCTTACACTCGCATAAAAGCAAACCGATAAAAAAATTGCGATTAGCACGAAATTAGGTGTATTTGGAAACACCCATGTCGTTAACACATACGTAATATAAATAATGAAAACAATAAGATATAAAGACCAATACACAAGATATAGTATTTTTGTAAAACGATTTAAAAAGAAGTACTTATACATCCGTTCAAAAAACAATAATTGTAAAAAGAACACAATGGCGATTATGATAAATTGAATGGTTGAATCGCGCTTACCGTTATGGATTAATAAGTTTTGAAAAGACGTATACACAAAACCGGTTTGCATGACGAACATTAAAAGGAATAATTGTACTTTCGTTAACTGAACCGTCATGACTCGTCATCCTTTGGTGGTGAAAAGCTCTTAACTTGTTTATTCGCTTTATAATGTGGCGCACGTAAAAATACCTTATGAAGCTCTTTTGGCTGGAATGGAATAATTGGGGAAAAGTATGGTTTTTTTAATGAACTTAAATTTAATAAATGAATAACCAATAGAAACGTTCCAATTACTATTCCAAAAAAACCGAACATCGAAGCCAAAAACATAAACGGAAAGCGAAGCATTCGGATTGACGTATTTAGCTCGACTGAGGGTACAACAAAGCTTGAAATCGCTGTAAACGCTACGACAATTACCATTAAATTTGAAACAAGTCCCGCACTCACAATCGACTCTCCTATTACAAGTCCTCCTACAATACCAATCGTCTGTCCAATCGATTTCGGCAAACGCACACTCGCTTCTCTAATTAGTTCAATCGTAATTTCCATAATCATCGCTTCAATAAGAGGTCTATATGGGATTTGATTAATATCTGACTTTACCTTATTTGCTAATTCAAGCGGTAAAACTTCAAAATGAAAACTTACAATGGCAATATAAAACGCAGGCAAAAAAATGGCCGATAAAAAACTAAAAATCCGCATAACCCGATAAAATGTTCCGACTAACACTCGCGCATTAAAGTCATCCGGCGATTGATAAAATGAAAAAAAAGTCACCGGTCCAATGAGTGCTGTCGGCGAAACATCGGTCATGATTGCAATTTTACCTTCCAAAATATTCGCCACAACACGGTCTGGTCGTTCCGTATTTAATAGTTGAGGAAAGGGTGACCAAACTTGATCATCTAAATAATCACTAAGCTGCCCTACACTATAAAACATATCAATTTCGATTCCTTGTAGACGCTCTTCCACTGTTTGAAGTGCTTCCCTATCTACCAAATCATCCACATAAAAATAGTACGCAACCGTTTTTGTTTCCTTGCCAAGAATAAGTTTCTTAACAATCAGCTTATTATTTTTTATACGTTTCCGAATAAGTGAAACATTTGAATCGAAGTTCTCAACAAGTCCTTCGTGCGAGCCACGTAATACTTGCTCGTTTCCCGGTTCATCTGGTGTTCGGTGCACAAAATCTGGGCTATCTAGTATGATCATTTCTTTCGTTTGTAACAGTATGATTAGCGTTTGGCCATCGCATATATAGTCAATAAGTTTTTGATTATCATACGGTTCAGTAGTAATGGTGATTGAATCATCGAGTATTGGTGTTTTCTTAAGTATTAGCTCGTTTTCATTATTCTGATTCGGTTCAGTTGGCTCGTCTTCATGAAAATCAAGATTATTTTTATTCTTGTTCTCCCCCAACCTTGATGCCCTATGTCGCTCAAGCTTTAATAAATAAAGATAGTGTTCCACTTCACTTTTTTTAACAAGAGAAGAGTAATAACACAAAATCGCCTGATTACTTGACCCCCAAGCAATTTCTTTCGCAGTGAAATCTGAAGATTGGAGGAATTGATTATTCAGTCGATTGATTTCTTGCTGTATTTCTGTTGTTTGTTGTATCACGACTCCCCCCCTTTTGGTGTAGTATGGGGAAAATTTTAGGTGAATATTCATTTTGGATATTTTTTGGTTATTCGTTCTGTGATTTGAGGTATTAGGAGTATCTGCTGTCTTTGTTAAGCCACAGTTTGTTTTTACGCAGAAAAAAGCTGCTCATCGTTTCCAATGAACAGCTTGTCCAAAATCTAGTTATTGCTCATGATAATACATCGAATATAAGTCATTTAACGTTACTTTACCAAATGTGATTTCCGTCATCTGCTGTTGTTTTAAGAAAAGTAAGATTTCGCTAAGTTCCTCAGCTGCCGCTTTTGGCGTATCAATTAATGTGATACCTCCATATAAGGTCTTCAAAGGTGTTTGTGGGAACGTTATCTTAAATGCTAGTTGCACATCCTCTGGCATGTTTTTAACGCGTACAGACGTCATCTCGGCGTTTTGGAAGCCTGGTGAGATGTCATTCACGTCTAATAATAGGCCGTCTTTCATTAAAAAGATACGATCTGCATAATTTTCAAGGTTTTCTAGTAAATGCGACGCGATAATAATGATTTTACCTTCCTGCTTTTTCTTAACCAACATTTGAGATATCATTTCAACGTGGTTTGGATCTAAACCGTTCATTACTTCATCCATCAGCATGATTTGCGTATTTGCAACAATTTGCATCGCAAAACATAAGCGTTGGCGCATCCCAAGTGAGTACGTTCCAGTTTTTTTATCGACATAAGAGCCCATGTTTAACGCTTCAATCGTGTCATCGATGAGCTTTTTATCGCTTTTCCACATCATTGCATACATTTTCATATGTGCACGGCCACTTAAATGATTATATAAATCGCTTTGATCTGGCATCATTGACACCATTCCATGGATTTTTACTTCATTATTTTTACTCGTATATTCAAGGCTGTCCCTGAATACTACTTTGCCACGGCTTGGATGCACATAATTCATAATGACATTCATTAGCGTCGACTTCCCTGTTCCGTTCGGTGCCACAAGCCCAATCATTTCGCCATTATTAAACGTGACATCAATCTTTTTTAATACATCCCTGCCTGAAAAATTTACGCCAATCCCCTGTAATTGTAACAAATGAACTCCTCCTTTTTAAACTAGCTTATAGCGTTTGCTCAGGCTAATTAACAACGTAATTAACAGGCAAATCCCAGCTGTTGCTAATAATAAAAGCGAACCGAATGACCAAGTCACGGCTGCTGTATCATAGTAATAATTGCGCATCTTAGAAACGACTTGACCAATTTGCGCATAAGATGTCAGATAGTTTTCAATCGGTTTTCGCCAGCCTAAACCACGGCTCATATAAGCAAACTCAGCAAACACAAGCACTGCACCTACTGCTAGATTAATAAATTCATTGCGTACAACAACGCTTAGAAGTAGCACAATCGATATAAGCGCAAAATACCAGGCTAAAATCATGCCCGCACTTTTCGCAAAGAAGTTGCCTAAAGTAATAATTTCAAACCATTCTTCATCGAATACCGGTATAGGCAAATGCAAGCTACCAAAGCCAGATTGTAGCCCGATAATAAGCAGCCCACCAAATATTGGAACTATTAATAGTACACTTCCGATAAACGCCGTAATCCCCTTTGCAAGCAGCTTTTTCCAATCAGATATCGGATAACCGCGAAGCAGCGACGGATTATGACGATCCTTTAACACAATATCAAGTGACAATAGCAAGCTCGCAATAAACAGTACATATGGTAAATAGCTATCGATTAAACGATACAACGTTTGAAACGCCGTACGTTCCTCAAATATATTAATCGTTAATTCCGTATCAACATCTGCATACGCTGTATAACGGGCACTTGCCGCGAGATACGCCATATGACCTTCTTGATGCGCCTCGAAATTGCCATATGTATAATAACGTGGATTATAATAAAAATTCCCACCGCGAAGCGTATGCGCATCAGTATACGCATACCATTCACCTGTCGCTGCAGCATAGGCTTTTAAATCATTGGCATCAAGTGCCTCCATTCGACGTTTTTCAAGCTCATTCCAAGGAATAAAAGCTTGTACAGCATAACGAATAGACGGATGCGAACGACTTAAATCAGCGCCTTTTTTTGACTGTAAAAATTCGTCACGCGTTAGAAAGCTCGCTTCCATTGCCGGACGGTCAACCTTTTCAATCGGATCATACGCTGGCGCAAGTTTTATTGCATAAAAAACTGAAAAGCTAAGTAACAACACATAAATTGCAATATTTTTTTTATTTTTAAAAAACTGAGATAACTCGATTTTAAAATATGGCCACATAGACGCACCTCCTATACTCGTTTTAGCTTACCTGTCGATAAAAATGCCTTAATCGCTACAAGCATGATTCCAATACAAACAATCAAAATTAGCAGTCCTTGCAAACTCGTTAATGCAACTGGACTTGCTAGTTCTAACGTTGCACCCTCTAAAATCATATTGAAATTCAAGAAGTGAAACGGATTGTAGGGCAGCACGCTAATAAGTGACGGGAATAATACCGGCAGAAAGAATAAAATAAGCTGGATGAATAGTGTTAAATACATGTTTTTCAGCAGCACATTTAAAATAATCGACAGCAGCATCGTAAATACTGCGATAACGATCATATTGATAATACACATCCCGATATACTTGACTATGGAGTACACTACAAGATCCCCATTAAACACAACAACAGGATAAGCCACGTCTCCCAGACCTTTAAAATAGATTAATGGCAAACTAATAATAAAGATTAACGCGATAAACCCTACAATTAATGCAAGCTTCGTTGTACTCTTTGCAATGACATATTTATCAAAGCGCACCGGATAGCCTTTTAAAATACTTGTATGGCGGAAATCCTCAATCATAATACCACTTGTATAAAAGCTTAAGAACACAAACCAAACAGTGCCTATCATGCTAAAAAGCATCAGTAAAAACGGCAAATAGGCTAAAGTGTCTTGCTTATAGCTTGTCTCCGTTTCAAGTAAGGAATTAATATACAATCGTTCGCGATCATTATGTATTTTTGATGGAAGTAAATCCGCGACGATTGGGAATCGCTCAATCTCGTAGCCCTTTTCGCGTATATCGATTAACTTTAGTGAACCTTTGTAATAATATTTTTCCTGGTCCAGATTTAGTGCAGCCATCTTCAGCGCAATGGATTGACGTTGGATCGTAATATTGCGGAAAATATTACTACCGTCTCCTTCTTCACTTACATCGACTACTTGGAACTTACTTAGGGCAGATGACGCGGACTGATACTCTGCCGTCGCTGCAACAAGCGGATTACTTACTCGTTCGGAATTAGCATAAAACATAAAGCCCGCGATTAAAGCAGCCACAAACAATAGAGAATATAGGTTACTTTTATTGGAGCGCTCGATTAATAAGCACGCTTTTAACGTACGCCACATTGAATTCCCTCCTTTTCACTAATATTTTAAATATATACATAAATATATACATAAATATATCAAAATAATTCTAAATATTCAATCAATTTTAAAAAATACAAGTCACGCCCTTTTGAACAAGGCGCAATAGTGGTCAATCGACAGACAAATGAAACGTATGAAACAGCTTAACATGTGACTACTTTATCTCATTTCTCTCTATTAGAATCCCGTGACGTTGTGCAATGTTTCTAATTTCACTTGAGACATCATGTGAAAACTGGCCCGTCTCCATAATGACAATCTCCTCCACACCTTTAATAAATGTATAGGTCCCTGCATAACCATATTCAAACGTATAATCAATCAAGTCCATCTCCTGCCACATCAACTCTTGCTGACCAAATACAGAGACTGTACGCACATAATCTTCATGAATCGCAAAATAACCAATCGTCGATGCATAATAAAAGGCACAAAATAAAACGATAGTAAGTCCAAATCCAGCTATTGTACCCTTCGACTTACGCCAAGCTAACAAGCCAAGCCCAATTAACAATGAAGTAAATGCCAGTATCAAAAATGAATAATTTTCACTCACGGGTGATAACACAATATTGCGTGAATCAAAATAAAACGTAGCAAGGACAAACATTGGGCTAAAAATATAACAAAACCCAAATAGTAAAAGGACAATAACCGTGACTAAAACAACCTTTGTTCGAAATGAAAGCACTTGTAACATTGCCCCACCCCCCCTAACTAATCTATTTCAAAGTTATATTCTGTTCCCAAACACCATCAAGCGTCATACGCATCGTTACCGATTGTAGCTCCTTTTTAAAATCAGAATCAAACGTAATCGTAGCTAGACGCTTTGTGCCACTTAAGCTCACTACCCCATTTTCTATACCATTATATTGGAACGCAATAAGCGAACGATACTCCGCGTCTGTATAGAATAATTCGCCCTCAACTACTAAATCTGCAAAATCAGCTAACGATACATCTTGTACACGTACGGTAGACGGAATTAGTGCATACGAGGTTTTTATATCGTGTTCGTAAACTGCTGTATATAACATACGAAGTGCCATAATTGGATCTAAGCCAACCAGCTTTTCAATACTGTAATCCGATTTGAAATCGTCGTAAATTATTCGTTCATCATCCTGCAACACGAAAGTGGGCACTATTTTTTGAATGGCCACAACTTTACCAAGCACCTCCCTTTGCTCTACAAGTGCTAGCTTCAAGCCTTCATTAGCCGTAAACTCTTGCACAAGTAGCATATCTTCCGCAACTACAGCATCGGGCATTGACTCGAATTCGTCATACGTTACATAATTAAAATCCATTACATTACGTAAGTAGCCAATTGTTTCTTTAAACTCATGTCCAGAAACCGTTCCTGGTAATAAAAGTGCTGTATCATTCACATTAAGCGAGCCATCCTTTACTTCATATTGCTCCCCAGAAAATGCAAATAGCTGACGTACTATCTGTTCACCTTCCGAATTTACAAGTACAACATAATCACCGCGTTCAAACTCTGTTGTCTGCTCCATAACTAACGGATGCCCATTAAACTTCTCAAAGCGCCCATTTAACAAAACATCAGCCCCAGCGACAACAGTCTGGTTCTCTAACGCCTCTTCCACCAGCTGTAGCTGCACCTCATTTTGCTTGAGCTGTACTATTACCTGATCTATTACAGTATTTCCGGTACCTAACGTGCTCGCATAAGGTACAGTAGGCTCCGCAAACTCCTGCACAGGGACATTAGTGATAATTAACATAAACAGGATTAGCATCGTAAAGCTAGCCACTACAACTACACGCATTGATTTCTTATTTGTTTTTTTTTGCCTATGCAAAATCCTTTTTTGGATCTCAGCTGTAAACGGAGCATCCCGCTCTAACTCACAATTTAAATTGCCTTTAAAATTGTTCATTAAATATGCCCCCTTCTATGCTTTCTCCCAACAGCTCACGCAATTTACTTTTTCCGCGACGTAAACGAGTGCGCACTGTATTTTCACTCAAATTTAGCAGCTGCGTTATTTCTAGCACGCTAAACTCCTCATAAAAATGCAAAATAATAACTTCACGATAATGCACTGGTAACGACCATACGATTTCCTTCAATGATTCACCCTGAACAGATTTTAAAACTTGATGCTCTGCCGATTGCACCGTTTTCATAAAGGGTAAAACCGCTTCTAGCAATATTCTGCGTTTCATTTTGCGAAGCTCATCATGTGAACGATTAATCGCAATACGGGTTAAATACGTTTTGACCTGTGCCTCACCACGAAATTGCTGTTTCTTCGAGGAGAACGAATAAAATACATCCTGCGTAATTTCCTCTGCAATGCCCGTATCTTTTACGTATAGATACGCTAAATGATAAATATAAGTCCCGTATTGTTCTATGTAATGCTGCATTTTTTCGCCCCCCTTACTCCTTAGACGTATGTTTTTTACAATTCCGTTCACTTTTTACTCATTATAACCATTATTTTCCTATAAAAAATACGTCATATGGGTTAATCTGTGAAGAACGCTATTTTTTAGAAATTAATTATCCCCATTGTTAACCTTTCACTTTGGATTGAAATTGGCTATAATAGGAAGCATAAAGGAGGGTTCCCATGTTAAAAATTAAATCGATTGAGTTTACTAAAAATGTCTATGACGAATCAATGTCGCATCAGATTTTTTCAGTAGCAAATGTTTATTTCTCCAATTACGAGCCCATTATCGGTGCCCTTTTATATTGGCGTGAAAATAAAGACCAAAAACCCTTCACACAAGAAGATGAATATAAATTTTTCTATGATTTATCACAGACCCAATTTTACGCATCGGTAAAGTTCCCAAAATACTGTACTTTATCAAAAGATGAACGCCAGGAATTAGCTTATATTCTTATCGAACAGCGTGCATGCGCAGGATCCTATTCAGTATCCACGAATAAAGCTGCCGCACAAGTTTTACAAATCCCGAAACTACACAAAGAGCTTGAATTTCCTGAGCAATTTGACACAGCACATTTTAAATCCATTTTTAATGCGCAATATGATAGCGAAATAAATGAAATTACAGAACGTTATCCTTTTTACACCAAGTCTTTTATTAAAGAGTATGTCAAGTGGTCAATGCTAACATGTAAGGGGCACCCAGAAAACATAAAGCGCTTCATGCCCCATATTCAAATGACACAAGTCTGTTATCAAAATCCATATCTTACCGAATCGTTTTTGCTCGATAACCTTTCGAACATCGATTGGGCTGCTTTACAATACAACTTACCTACACTAGACCGCATGACAAAAGCATTCCGTATTTATTTATTGGAGCAGTTAAAGGTGCTAAACGCGACCGTTCAAATCGAATTAGAGCAAGAACCTGCACGCTTTATCGAGGACGTCGATTTTTATGTGGAAGATCGTATTTTTTACTTAGAACCTGAGGATGATGATCGTTTACTTGATGCCTACTTCCTCTACTTTGAATATGATTTAGGACGTAATAAATGGCCGGGTGCAGAGCATTTAGTGAAGGAAATCCCCTCATTAGCCTGCCAGCTATTTGATTTCGATGGTGATCGTAAATTGACAAACAAGGAAATGGATGAAAAGTTTGCAAATTATGATGCTAATCAAATGGCGTTATTCATCGGGGGTTGTGAGCAACATTGGCTCAACCGTTATAAAAAGCAAATAGATTGGACAACTGTTTGCGAACTTAACCCGCATTTAACCGATGATTTTATTGATGCACACCTGGCATTCATCGACTTTAATGCATTAGCAAACAACACACAATGTCATGTGACGAGCAAATTTATTAATAAGCACTTTAAAAAGCTTTCTACACAAGCAGCTTCTCCACTCGTATTGCGCCTTTTAAATGAGGAATTATACGAAACACATAAAAGTGAATTAAAGCTTTCTGAGAAGCTCCTAGTAGCCAATGAACATATCTTATCTGAAAGACAGATGGACTTTTTAGAATCC
>JAZLIT010000129.1:0-8911 GCA_045617525.1 Solibacillus sp.
CAACATAAAGTTGATATCTATAATTTTGTTTTAATCAGCACCGCGATTAAGCAAGTGTCTGTTAAAACGTTGTTTCATTAACGTTTTGCTTGTTCAGTTTTCAAGGTTCATGTTGTTGTCGTTTGTTTGTGACAACTTTTAAAGTATAACACGCTGACCATTTCGATGTCAACAACTTTTTTTGTAAAGTTTTAAGTGATTTTCGTTGTTAGCGTTTGTTGCGCTTCAACGTTTATAAATATACCATCGTCATTTATATTATGCAAGTGATACAAAGAAGTAAAACTATTCAGTTTTACGTCCAAAACCTTGATACGAGTTCCTTCCATTATATATACGCACAAACATCCGTAAAGGACTTTTACTTGTCACTATGTATTTTTATGCGGTATAGACCTTCTTTTGTAGACAAATAGAGAATCCCTACTATAAATCTTCACCCAACACCCTATTTGACCTTAGGGATTTTTTAATTAAGTAATTGAAATCTTATTGCAAGCTCCCCTATATTTGATTAACTAACAAAAAAGATCCTCACTGCTTAGCTTTCGTTTTTCCAAACGATTAGCTAAGTAGTGAGGATTATCTACTTATTATAGGAAGATAAAGTATCCTAAGAATATTACGAATAAACCATACATAATTGGGTGAATTTCTTTTGCACGTCCAGCTACGATCATTGTAATTGGATAGAACAAGAACCCTACTGCGATACCAGTTGCAATCGAGTACCCTAATGGCATACATAGAATTACTAAGAATGCTGGAATTGCAATTTCGATTTGATCCCAATCAATAAGTTTTAATGAAGATACCATTAATGCACCTACGATGATTAACGCTGGCGCTGTTACTGCTGGCGTAATTACCGATAATAATGGAGAGAAGAATAAAGCTAATAAGAATAAAACACCTGTAACTACTGCGGCTAAACCAGAACGTGCACCCGCTGCAACACCTGCAGTAGATTCTACATAAGATGTAGTTGTAGAAGTACCAAGTACCGCACCAGATACTGTTGCCAGTGAATCAGCTAATAATGCTTTACCAGCACGTGGTAACTTGTTGTCTTTTACTAAACCGGCCTTACCGGCTACAGCCATTAAAGTCCCCGCTGTATCGAAGAAGTCTACGAATAAGAATGTAAGAACAACAATTAAGAAGTCCATATTTAAAATTAAGTCAAAATCCGAGAACGCTATGAATGCTTTACCAAAAGTTGGCTCAAGACTTGGAATAGCCGAAACCACTTTATCCGGTAAGCTCACTAAACCAACGAAAATGCCTGCAACTGCTGTAATAACAATACCGTAGAAAATACCACCATTAATTTTCTTAGCCATAAAAATTGCAGTAACGAATACACCGAATATTGCTAGTAAAGTATTGCCTGATGTAATATCACCTAAAACTGTAAGTGTATCATTATCATTTTTAATAATACCTGCACTTTGGAAACCTACATAAGTAATGAATAAACCAATACCTGCACCAACTGCATACTTTAATTGAGCTGGAATTGCATTAATAATAATTTCACGTAAACCAGTTAGAGAAATAATGATAAAGATAACTCCTGATACCAAAACACCTGTTAAAGCTGTTTCCCATGCCATTCCCATACCTAAAACTACAGAGAACGCGAAGAATGCATTAAGACCCATACCCGGTGCTAACGCGATTGGATATTTTGCGATTAGCCCCATGAATAAACACCCAATCGCTGCCGCTACTGCTGTTGCAACGAATACTGCATCATAATCCATACCCGTCTGTGAAAGCATACCTGGGTTAACTGCTAAAATATAAGCCATTGACAGGAAAGTTGTTAACCCACCAATTAACTCACGTTTATAATTTGTGCCAAGCTTATCAAATTCGAAAAACTTTTTCATTTTCTTATTCCTCCGTTTGTTGTAATTAATTCAATTCGAACCAATAAAAAAGACATGTCAGCAAGTTGCCGCATGTCTACGAAGAGGTAAATTAAGTCTTATATCCAAATAATAAATTCGGAAAACCTAATACCCAATCATAGTCAAGCCATTTACGGTAGCTTGGTAGAAACTTACGGGCCATATTCCCGAGATTATACGACGACTATATTTAATATTTACACAATGTAATATATCATCTTATTTTTCATTTTTCAACCCATTTCCGAACATTATATACTTCTTCTATAATTATAGTTCGTGTAATCGGTGAATACTCACCCTTTACTAAAAATGATTCTCCAACACTTTTCCCCTATAGTCTATTAATTTATTACAACTCTCGTAAACCATTTATTCACATATTTTGCTTACTCCCCACTCACTCTATCCATTTTAACCACTCATAAATCCGGCAATAGTTTTACTAAAATAACATCACAAGGTCACTTTCACTTATCTTGTTACTACCCAAAATAGACAAAAAAGGTTGTGATCAAATTCATACTTTAGAATTTGATCACAACCTTTAAATTTTAAATTTTTATAAATTTAGCTTTTGGCTTATAGTTGTACCCGACTAATTCACCTTTGGGTGCGCCACTTTCTTCACGATCTTGTTTATAATCTAGTAAAGGGAATACAAGCTCCGCAAACTGGTATGCCTCTTCTAAATGAGGATATCCTGATAAAATAAACTTATCAACACCTACTTCTTGATACTCGCGAATACGTGCCGCAACCGTTTCTGGGTCTCCAACGATTGCTGTTCCACATCCACCTCGTACTAAACCAACACCCGCCCAAATATTCGGGTAAATTTCTAAATCATTACGATCACCTTTGTTTAAATCAGCCATATTCTTTTGGCCAACTGAATCATAGCGACTAAATACTTCCTGCGCTTGTGTAATTGTTTCATCATCAACATATTTAATTAACTCGTTCGCTGCATGCCAAGCTTCATCATTCGTCTCACGTACAATCACATGAATACGCACACCAATTTCCACTTCACGACCATGCTTTGCAGCTTCTGCACGAACTTTTTCTACTTTTGCTTTTACTTCTTGTGGTGGCTCTCCCCAAGTTAAGTAGCAATCTGAATGCTTTCCTGAAACGGCAATTCCAGCATCTGATGATCCGCCAAAATAAATCGGAGGATGCGGTCTTTGAACGCCCGGAAATAAAAGTTCTCCACCCTCAACCTTTAAATGTTTGCCGTCAAAATTTACCGTTTCCCCTTCTAAAATACCACGGTAAATATCCAAAAACTCATCCGTCACTTCATAACGCTCACCATGAGAAGCAAAAACACCATCTCCAGCAAGCTCTACTGGATCTCCACCTGCAACTACATTAATCAATAAACGACCTTCTGAAATTTGATCTAAGGTAGCAGTCATCCGCGCTGCCACAGTCGGTGTCATAATACCTGGACGTACAGCAATTAAAAATTTCAATTTCTGAGTTACCGTAGCTAATGCAGAAGCCGTTACCCAAGGGTCACTACATCCTTTACCAGTCGGAATTAATACCCCTTCATAACCTAACTCATCTACAGCTTGTGCTATTTGCTTCACATAAGGGAAATTGGTTTCACGTGCCCTTATACTCGTACCTAAATACTTACCATCACCATGTGTAGGAATAAACCAAAAAATATCCATTAATTTTTGCCCCCTTTATTCGATACCACTAAAGCTAGTGCGCCATTTTAATAGTCTCTTCTCCAATATCCTTACTAGTGAATCCGTTAATTTACCAACTACACCAAAAATAATAATGCCGACAAACACTTTATCTGTTTGCGAAAACTGGCGGGCATCCATAATCATATAGCCAATACCTGCACTTGAACCCATCAACTCAGCTACAACTAGACTTAACCAAGCAATCCCTATCGATAATCGAATCCCCACTAAAATATGGCTAAGTGCTGCCGGGAATATTAATTTCGTTAGCTGCTTCCATTTGCTAAACTCTAAAACTTGCGCCACTTCAAATAACTTCGAATCTACCGAACGAATTCCGTTATACGTATTTACATATACCGGGAAAAACGACGCAAAGGCGATTAGTAAAATTTTTGATATCTCATCAAATCCAAACCATAAAATAAATAACGGTGTCACCGCTAAACTTGGAATTGTTCTTAGCATTTGCATCGTTGGGTCGATATAACTTTCCGATTTCCTAGAAAAACCAACGACAAATCCTAACACTAACGCAATGCTTGCACCGAGTAAAAAGCCCACAATTGCACGGTATATACTAATTTGTAAGTGACCGATTAACATTCCGCTAATCAGTAAATCAACAAAGGTATCAATAATCTTTAACGGACTAGGCAATATCGTTGTAGAAACCACATTACTAGCCGACACCATTTGCCACACGACAATAATTAACAACGGTAACACAAAACCTTTTACCCAATTAGGTATACCCTTACCTTTGCTTTTATGAACTTTAGTCTCGTGTACAACTGGTTGATTTACAGCTTGCGCACGCACCAAATTATTCATCTCCCTCTAGTAACTTTTCTATAAATTGATTATCTACAACATTTTTAACATCGATTTTTTTATCAAATACACCTTGTTCGACAAATAAATCCGCTGCATTTTGCTGGCTATCGATAATTTTGTCGCTTATGATTCGCATTTCATACGGAGTATTTTTTAATACTTCCGTCACAATTTCTTTATCTATTCCTTTTAATTGCGCATAGAATTCTACGGCTTCTTCCGGATTATCTTTTACCCAATCTGTTGCTTTTTTATAAACCTTTAAATAAATTTCTATTAGATTAGGATCTTGCTCCGTAAATTTTGTACGTGCAATTGTAAACATTGAGCCATACGTTCCAACATCCTCACCCTTTAGCAAAGCTGTTGCACCGTTCCCTACTGTTTGAGAAGATATAAATGGTTCCCATGTTGCCCACGCTGCTATCGAGCCATTTTCAAATGCCGGTTGCGCTTCATCTGGTTGTAGTTGAATAATTTCAACCTTAGCTGGGTCGACATTTTTTTCTTTTAACGCTGCATATAGCAGACCATATGCACTACTGCCTTTTGCTACCGCTATCTTTTTCCCGACCAAATCTTCAAGGGACTGAATACCACTACCCTTAGGTAACAAAATCGCATTATTCGTCGCACCATTTGATAATAAAGCGATTTCTTTAAAATCAATATTTGCCGCCTGCCCTGATAATGGTGGTGTATTTCCCACCTCTGTAATATCTAGCTTTCCAGCAGCAATCCCCTCAAATTGGGGAGGTCCACTTTGAAATTCCGTCCAAGAAATCTTTACACCCACTTCTTCAAACGCTTCATCTAACCAACCTTTTTCTTTCGCTACCCATAATGGTGAGAGCGTTTGTTGAATACCTAAATTAATGGATTCTGTTGGCGAGCTTCCACTATCAGAAGTTGAACACGCCGCTAATAATAACCCCACCGAAACAACCAACAATAATAATGTTTTTTTCATAGTATCTCCCTCTAAATCCCTTCACCATCTTTATAATCTTGGCTATGGGTTTTTTCAAATTCTTGTAACACTTGCAGCCTTTTTTGCTCATAAGATGGACTTGTTTTACTACGCGGATAGCTAAGTTCAACATGAATTAATTTTTGTAGTTTTCCTGGATTAGCACGTAAAATTGCAATATCTGTGCCCAAATAAATTGCTTCATCAATATCATGTGTCACAAGTAGCATCGTAATTTTCTTACGTTGCCAAATATCGATTAATACATCCTGTAAATGCTGACGCGTAAATGCATCTAGGGCGCCAAATGGTTCATCCAACAACAACACTTCTGGGTCTCGGATTAAAGCCCGCGCAATTGCTACACGTTGCGACATTCCTCCAGATATTTCAAAAGGGTATGCCTTTTCATAACCCTTTAGGCGAACTATTTCAATCATTTCATCGACTTTCCGACGAACTGCAGGTTCCTTCAAACTTAGATCAGCGGCAATATTTTGCTCGACCGTCATCCAAGGAAATAAGCGAGGTTCCTGAAATATAAATCCCTGGGCAATTCCTGGTTTAACAATTTGGCGATTATTTACTAGCAGCTCGCCATTATATTCGGTATCTAACCCGGCCACAATTTTTAATAGCGTACTTTTTCCACATCCGCTTGGCCCAATTATTGTTAGGAAATCCCCCTCCGCTACCGTCAAGTCAATCCCGTCTAACACTAATTTGTTCTCTTGTTCAATTTGAAAACTTTTTGCATCGATTTGAATTTGTACACCCATCTGGTTCTCCCCTCCCCGGAATTTGCTTCTCTCGTGCCTAATCCGATTCCGTCATTACGATAAAATAAACAAAAAAAGACAACTAAAGTCATTCATTCTTGCACACGGAAGAATGAAGACCTCTAGTTGTCTAGTGAGTCTTAGCTTTATAATTTGGGTAATTGCTGCTAAATAAATTACAGCACCTCGTTAATACCAAGTAACTTAATAAGGTTAATATACTTTTATTTCAAAAAAATGTCAACTAATTTTAATATTATTTCTAATTTCCTTTGAACGTAACCAGTAAGAATTTTTTGCATAATAAAAAACTCCTCTCAAACCTTGTTGAAGAACAAGAGCTTGAAGGGAGTTGAAATTTTAATCTTTTACTCTAAATTCAATACGTTTAGGAGTCCACATAGTTAAAGTTCAACTAATTTCTAAATCTGTTCCACTCTCTCGCCGCTCCATTACTTTTGGTCTTGTCGCTCTAAACCATTGCAGGCAAAGAATGAAGATTATCACGGCATCAATCAGGTCGCCACCATAATACATCATCACGCTCCCCTGTTCTACTTGTTCTATAGGTACCCCATTCGGCGGATGCGCGTAAATATACTTCGCCAATATCCCATGACCAGCTAACGCAAGTATTAAAACGAGTGCACGATATAAAAAGGAATTTCGGTGAAAAACGGGATCTATATAAATCATTGAAACTGTAAATAAATAGCCCGCTATAAATACATGTACATGCACGATAAGATAGATGACGCTACTCTCGTGCATAAGCGAGTAAAGATCAGTCGTGTACAACAACCAGAGTCCACCTACGTTAAGTAAAGTGGCAACGACCGGGTCCGTGACTATACGCGAAGGCCAACTCCTTAACACCCTTGTAAGTCCACGTGCTAATGTGGTGCTTAGCGTTCTTAATAGTAGCGTAATAGGTGCTGATATTACGATGAGTAGCGGAGCTAGCATCCCTAATAGCAAATGACTCATCATATGCGCATTAAAATCCATATGAGCACGATTAGCTAGAGGGCCTACAACTGCAAGTGCCGCAAATAAAATACCGACGCACCAACAAATCGTGCGATAAATCGGCCATTTTTTATAGAAACGATTCGTAAAGATGGCTGCGCCAATATAAAGCAGAATGAGCACGCCGAACGGTATGAAGGAAAATAATTGCGGAACTTGATTTAGACCTGCCTCATGATGTGCATTCATTTACGATATCTTCGCGATTTTCCCGTGCGGATAACGAGAAAAATGCCCGCTAACAAAATAATGGCAGCAGTAATATTCCAAATCAAATCGTATATTAAAACATTTTCTACATATCTTATTTGATGAATGCGCATGATTTTATGCTGAATGATACCATCATACAATTGGAACGCACCTACTCCGAATAATATACCTGCAAGCCACCTTTTAAACCAAAAGCCCTTTCTACGCCGAAGATCTGCCACTAAAAATAACCCTGCAACGGTCGCAAACCAACTAAACGCATGGAACAATCCATCCGAAATCAACCCAATATCCGTTGTCGATTTATCGTAAAAATGATGCCATCTCAATAGCTGATGAAAAACAGCCTCATCCACAAAAGCAATTAACCCTAATCCAAATAGAAATCCTGACCAAAAATTTCGACTCAAATAAACACGGCTATTTGCACTCGCATTACTTTTTATAGCCATACACAATTCCTTTCCACTCGTTCTCTACACACTAGTCTTCCCTTATTATTTACACACCATTCTATGCTCAGGAAATGCATGTTATTTCTTATTCCAGCCATACTACTATCGTTGTTTAAAACTAATGAAAACAATGTGAAAGAAGTATCGATACCGGGAAACTAAAAATCCCAAAAAAAAAATGAATCGAGGCGTTGTGTATGTATTACTACAAGGAAGAATTAATAAATATTATTAAGCCTGACAAACCAGACCCAGAAGCAGCGCGTGTGTTGCAGGAGATTTTAGGTGGGCATTACGGTGAAATGAGAACAATGATGCAGTATTTTTTCCAAAGCTCGAATTTCAGAGGTAAGGACACACAGTACCGTGACTTGCTGCGCGGCGTTTTCTTAGAAGAAATTGCGCACGTAGATCTTGTGCAAAATACAATTAATCAATTATTAAATGACTCAGGGGAATCGTCTATGCCCGGTAATAATGGCGTTGACCATGCACCGTTAGATGATGCTGTCCGACATGCAAATCCACATCATTTTATCATTGGCGCACAGGCGTCTTTACCTGTAGATGCTGCCGGGAATCCTTGGAACGGCTCATGGGTATATGCACATGGCAATCTGGTTGCAGATTTACTGGACAACCTCATTCTTGAATCAACAGGAGTCCTTCAAAAAACACGCATTTACGAAATGAGCTCTAACCAAACCTTCAGAGAAACATTAGCTTTCCTGATTGTAAGAGATAACGCACACCAAAATGCCTTCGCAAAAGCATTAGAAACATTAGGCGTCGATTGGGGCAAGCTATTCCCTGTGCCTAACTATGACATCAACAAATACCCTGAATGCCGAAAATTCGTCGATATGGGCTACCATAATGCGCAATTCAACTTTAGACTAGATCCAACGCGCATCGGAGAAATCTTCCAGGGGCAAACGCCAAGTAGAAACGGTGGAACGCTTCAAGTAACGCCCCCACCAGTAGGCTTCCCGGTACCAAC
>JAZLIT010000130.1:0-3161 GCA_045617525.1 Solibacillus sp.
CATTTATATTGAAAAACTCTTAGTAATTAAACAAGTAGCAAAAAAGATATCATGTGATTTTTTTACTATAATTTTTACTATAATTCCTATTTAATTGCTTTATAGCAAAACTCAACACAATTCCAGCTACCGCAATTAATATTAGACCATCAGTTATATTAGATGGATATTCAGAACTAAAGAACGGGAGATAACTTGAAGGTAAAAGTAATCCATACAATAGAACTATAATACTTAAACCTTTTATGCTTCCTACAAGTTTTTTATTAACATTAAATGTTGTAAAGATTTCACAAAATATAAATAAATATGCCGATATTGAAATACACAATAAGGTATCTGTGTTAACTTCAAGTTCTAACATTTTCCGTCCACCTAATACAATTATATAAATTGTTGCAATGAAAAATGGGATACTTCCCATTACATCATATTCACGTTTCTTTTTTACTTTCTCTTCTATTTTCTCTCCCTCATTTTCTAGTCCCTCTTTTACTCCCTCTACTACTTTCCCTACTACTCTTTCTTCTACTTTCTCTTCTACCTCCTCTATTACTTTCTCATCCACACCATCTACTACTTTCTCTTCTACTTTCTCTTCTACTACCTCTTTCAAATCTCTTATCCCCCTAACTAGAATGTTCAAATCTATAAAACATATAATAAGATATATGTTTTAAATTACATAAAAATAGCTGAATGTAATAAGTTTATTTTATATTTTATTTGAATTTTGGCTTTTGGGTTTACAATATGCCCTAAAATTCCTAGCATGAGGACCGAATCTGGGACAACAGCTTGGTTGATCTATCCGTATATGTATGCCCTTGCGCCTTCAAAAACGACTAAACCATCTGGCACCGATAGAATATCGACACCAGATGGCTTCTTAGTCTTTTTATAGCTGTCTACTTGACAGAGGTAACTCCAACTCGGGGAAAAAGTGATGGCTTTAGTTTTTGTCCAAGCTATCTTTGTGAGCTAAACGTAAAGTCATTCAAATCTTCACGCAGCTTCGCCTTTAAAAACTTCCCAACAGACGTTTTTGGGATTTCCTTTAGGAATACAACATCGTCTGGAATCCACCATTTTGCTACTTGATTTTCAAGGCTAGCCAGTAGCTCATCCTTCGTGGCAGTTGTACCTTCATGCAGTACAACACAGGCAAGTGGTCGTTCCTGCCATTTTTCATGCGGAATGGCGATTACTGCTGCCTCGAATACAGCAGGGTGACCCATCAATGCGTTTTCTAAGTCAACAGATGAAATCCATTCACCCCCTGATTTAATAAGGTCCTTCGTGCGATCGGAAATTTTTAAATAGCCTTCCTTCGTAATAACGGCAATATCTCCCGTGTATAGCCAGCCGTCACGAAAGGCTTCTACAGTACGTTCATCCTTATAATACTCAGAGGCAATCCAAGGTCCGCGAATGCGTAATTCACCCATCGTCTCACTATCCCAAGGCACGGGTCCATTTTCATTGACTACCTCCGTATCGATTAGCGAAACGGTTAAGCCTTGTGTTACGCGTAAATCATCGAGGTCCTCCTTACTATAATCGCTCATAGTAGATAGTGGATAGGACATCGTTACGAGTGGCGACGTTTCTGTCATACCGTAAGCGTTTACATAAGGAATGCCCAGCTTATCGTTATATGCTTGTATTAAGCCCTTCGGTGAAGCAGAGCCGCCAGAAATAATTAAGCGTAATGAGGACAGATCGCGTGGATTTTTTTCCTGCTCATTCAGTACACCTAGCCAAATTGTCGGTACACCAGCTGTAATTGTGACATTTTCTTGTTCGACTAAGTCTAAAATGAGCTGTGGTGTAAACATTGGCCCTGGTAATACTTGTGTTACACCAAAGTTTACAGCAGCAAAAGGGAAGCCCCATGCATTTACGTGGAACATCGGTACGATTGGCAATGCAACATCGTCCTCTTTTAATGCAAAAGACTCTGCTAAGCCAAGTGCCAAGCTATGCAGTACGATTGAACGGTGTGTATAAATGACGCCTTTTGGCATACCTGTCGTTGCGGATGTATAACACATACCAGCAGGCGAGTTTTCATCTAAATCTTCTGGGAAGGTGAATGTTTCATCAGCCTCTTCAAGTAGTGCCTCATATGAGTAAACGTTTGGGAAGCTAGATGTAGGTGCATCCTTGCTATCGCTCATGACGACGATATGCTTCACCGTTTTAAGGAAAGCAAGAGCCGGCTCTACTAACGGGAATAGGTCGCCGTCGATCAGTAAAATTTCATCTTCAGCGTGATTAATAATGTAACCAATATGCTCAGGTGCTAGACGGATGTTGATGGTGTGTAAAATCGCCCCCGCACATGGAATGGCAAAGTAAGCTTCCAAATGGCGATGTGTGTTCCAAGCAAATGTTCCAACCTTCGTGCCCTTCGTCATACCAAGACCAGTTAAAGCTGCCGCAAGTTTACGTGTACGCTTCGCATATTCCCCATAAGTTAGATGGTGGATTGTATCTGGACCAGTACGTGAAATAATTCCCTTATGTGGGAAATAACGCTCTGCACGCTTGAAAAAGCTTGTCAGTAATAACGGTGTGTTCATCATTAAAAATCATCCCCTTTTTAATAGAAAATATGAATCTAATCACTATTAAATTCCTTTATTTAAAAGAAAATACCTTCAAATAATAAAATGATATCAATATATTTTGGATAATTGTCCATCCAAAATCCATACTTGCTCTAAGGATACGGTTTATCAATCTTGAAAAGAATGCGACCCCTACTAGTAATAATCGATACTATATATAGTAAGTGCTGTCATTTTACTAGCAACAGTAATTTTGCTTTAGAATAAATAAAAAAGAGCTGCTCCTACTATCAGTTTAACTGACGTAGGAACAGCCCATCTTTTCTTTATTTTGAAATAAACATTTGTGTCCAGTAGTTACCACTTGCTACATGGCCTACACCAATATGCGTAAAGTCTTTGCTCATGATGTTGGCTTTGTGCCCTTCACTGTTCATCCATGCTTTCACGACTTCCGCTGCAGTTTTTTGGCCTTTTGCAATATTTTCTCCAGCTGATTTATAAGAAATGCCGTAGTTTTTCATCATCGTAAATGGTGAACCATATGTCGGACTTGTATGGCTGAAATAGTTATTATCACGCATGTCC